>JAQXEB010000169.1 GCA_029251065.1 Luminiphilus sp. | reverse complement strand
TCTGTTACTGGGTGTTGATCAGAACTCGTAGCCCAGCATCTCGATATCGCGTGCAAAGGCGCTGCTGACTAATGCTTGTGTGTCAGGCGTGTAGTACTCGCGATAAACGAGCCGATCCTCAGCTTTTCGGCGATGCGGGAGTTCAATTCCCGGCACGCCAATACGCTGACAACAGTGGTCAAAGTCCTGTTGAAGCGTCTCGTAATGACCAATGAAGTCAACAATCAGGTTGCCATTGAGATCAACGAGGTAGTCGGTCTGCGGAGTGATTGACGTATCGATGTGGTATTGCCATTCGCGGCTTGGGTCCAACTTGCGGCGAAGGAATGCCTCAAAACTTTCGTCGGCTTTGAGCAAATGCGGACGTTCCCGACGAATGTGGTGGTAGGAGCTGACCTGTAAATCCCAAGGATTCCGTACAAATGCGAACTTGAAGAGCGTTTGATAAAACGCGTGCGGCAACATTTCCTTTGCCGCAATTGCTTTTGCATGTCGTGGGAGTTTGATGCCGACCTCGTGATTCACCAATCCACTGAGCTTGCTTGCGAGCCAGATGGGGGCGTAATACGGATCACGCCATCGCTGATTTTGAAGCGCCGCGCGCACACTGGTGCCGCCGGTTTTCGCTATGTGAACAAAAAGAAATTTTTTCTGGTGAGACAACAACATGACAGCGATGAAACACCCTCCAAAGACCGTGCGCAAGTTAAATTGTTGATTGTTGGCTTATTAATTGACTCAGCTGGAGTTCACCGAGCGATTTGGTTAACCTCATTGGCGCCGAGGGTCGCGTTAAGACTGCTATAAGAGTCATAAAATGTCACAGCAAAATGTTGTTTCGGCACCTCTTATGTGGGTGTTCTTATTTTTTTCGCTTGCAGTAAGCGTCGCCACACGGCAACTCATTTGGTTAATGGTCGTTGTTGGTTTGTGGACGCTCGTAACCAATCGCGAGGCGATGAAAGCGCTGCTAGGCATGAAGCAAGCGGGCGCTTTGTTCGCCTGCATCGCGCTGCCGGGTCTCATTAGTCTGATCTTTTCCTTCAATTTGGAACGCGGTGTGTCTGCTGTGTTTCGTTTTACTGCTTATGGGCTCGCAGCCTGGGTGGTATTGAGTCCAAAAATTGAGGACAACGACGCCAAGCGCATTATGTCGTGGCTCGGAATGCTGCTCGTGGCTTGGGCTGTGGATGGCTTCGTGCAGTTACTGACCGGCGTGAGTTTACTGGGTGATCCGCTCGTTGAGTTGGGCGAAGAGGGGGCAATCGTCACTGGCTCGTTCCAACTCGGTTATGGAACAACACTGGCTATTTTATCGCCATTTTTTTTGGAGGCGCTGCGTCGTGCGGGGGGCATGGGTATCGGCGTTCTCTCGCTTCCGGTGTATGCGGCCGTCGTGATGAGTGGTCATCAGTCCTCGGCAATACTGGCGCTTGTAGGGCTTGCGGGCTGGGCGATGTTGGCTTTGCGCAGTCAAGCAGTGGGTGCTAAGCGTCAGGTCACAGGTTTTGTTTTATCCGCCATTATTGGTTTGTTGCTCGGTTCTTATTTGTCGGTTGTCACAGGACAAGTCGGCACCATGGCAGAGGCGCCTGCTCGGTATCAGTCGTTCTTGTTTCAGTCGCAACTGTGGTCCGTTGCCTGGGACGCCTTTAAAGACCAGTGGTTTACTGGGGTTGGTATGCGTGGATTTGGGACTTACGCGCTGCAACAAGAGACGATGACGATTTCGGGCCTCGCTGAGACGTGGCATCCGCACCTCACAATTCTCGAAGTACTCTCGGAAACTGGACTGGTAGGGCTGGCAGGCTACCTGCTACTGCTGCGTTGGCTCTGGGGTTATGTGCAGGATGACCGCATGCCGGTTGCGGTGGCCGGTTTAGTGGCACTTTTAGCCGTATTCCCAGTGGGTACAGCGGTCGGCATCTATTCCTATATTGGTGGCAACCTTATTTTTCTGACGTTTACATTGCTCATTGCGTTCGACAGAGATTGTCCTAAGCCCACTGATACACCCTTAACGTAAGTCGCCCATCGATAAATGACTGTTAAATCCCCACGGCGAGTATTGATCATCCGATTAAGTGCCATCGGTGATGTTGTCTTTGCATCACCGTTGGTGTCTGCCTGCAAGCGAACATACCCGGATGCTGAGATCGATTGGTTGGCCGAAGGTGTGACACGACCGCTCTTAGCGGGTATGCCTGATATCAATACTGTTATTTTATGGCCACGCCAAGAATGGGTTGATCTGTGGCGAGATAAGCGCCTCATTGCCCTGGTAAAAGCCGTGCTCTTATTTAGAGCACAACTCAGAGCGAAAAAATACGACTTGGTGGTGGATGCTCAGGGGCTGCTTAAAAGTGCCTTTTTGGCTTGGCTATCGGGTGGCGACGAGCGTGTGGGTTTTAAGTCAAAAGAACCTACTCGACTGTTTCTCACGCGACGGCTGCAAAAGAGTATTACTAACCGAATCAGCTCGGAATATCTTGGCTTGGCCGAAGATCTCGCATGGGACACTCGTGATTTTGATCTTGCTTTGCGCCTACTCCCGTCGGACGTTGAGCGAGCGAGCGTGATAATGGGCACTGAGAGCTACCTTGTCGTGGCTCCATTTACCACAAGGCCACAGAAGCACTGGACACGCGAGCACTGGCGGGAACTGATTGCAGCCTTAGTGGCCCAAGGGCGGAAAGTAGCCTGCCTGGGTGGACCTTCGGACCGAGAGGACGCTCAGGCGATGCTCGGTGATTTAAGGGTTGAAAACTGGGTGGGCGTTCACCCACTGGGCGTTAGTGCAGCATTAATTCAGGGGGCTGATGCGGTGATTGGAGTCGATACGGGTTTGACACATATGGGCATAGCCGCTGGCGTGCCGACGATAGCCTTGTTTGGTTCAACTTGCCCCTACACGCAGACAGGCCGTGATAACGTGCGGGTAATTTATCACGCGTTGCCCTGTTCGCCCTGTAAGCGCCGTCCCACCTGTGGCGGGCGTTTTGACTGCATGGGGGGTATTCGTCCCGTGGAGGTTCTAGACGCGCTGCGCGAGGTCACGCCGGCGCAATCCAGTCGTATGGATTCGGCAACTAACGGTGAGGAGGCTCTCGATGACTAACGTTCCGAGTTTTAGTGATGCCAAGGTGTTGGTCATTGGCGATGTCATGCTCGACCGGTTTTGGCACGGTCAAGCGACGCGGATTAGCCCCGAGGCCCCGGTACCGGTCGTTAAGGTCTCTGACGTTGACGACAGACCTGGAGGTGCAGGCAATGTGGCGGTCAACTTGGCCGCCCTCGGTGTTGCGACGACGTTGTCAGGACTGGTGGGAGATGACGCGCATGCTGTTCTATTAAGAGCGGCTGTCGAAGCCAAAGGTGTCCGTTGGTCAGTCATGCCCTGCGCCGCAGAGACAATCGTCAAACTGCGCGTTATGAGTCGTAGTCAGCAGTTGATCCGAATGGATTTTGAGGGGTCATTTTCGGACTACGTAGACAGCTCCTTTCTTCAGTACTCGACGAATCTTATTGCCGAGCACGACGTGGTACTGCTGAGCGACTATGCCAAAGGAACACTGAATCAAGTGGGTTCGCTCATTGACGCCTGCAGGCGTCAGGGCGTTCCGGTGCTAGTCGACCCCAAGGGCTCGGACTTTGAACGTTATCGGGGGGCAAGCATTATTACGCCTAACCTGTCTGAGTTTGAGGCCGTCGTCGGTGCGTGTTTTCAGGACGACGATCTAATTAGCTCAAGAGCAAGAAACTTGTGCGCAACTCATGACTTCGACGCAGTCTTAGTGACGCGCAGCGAGCGAGGAATGACACTTCAAACCAAGGAGGGTGAACCCCTTCACTTACCCGCATTGGCGCGAGAGGTGTTTGATGTAACGGGTGCTGGCGA
>JAQXEB010000168.1 GCA_029251065.1 Luminiphilus sp. | reverse complement strand
TAAGGAGCTACACCTCATGTTCAGTCACATTATGGTCGGCGCAACCGACATCGAAGCCTCACGCCAATTCTATGACGCAACGTTCGCCGCTCTGGGCTACGGTCCTGGGGTTATTGACCCCAAGGGTCGGGTTTTTTACATAACAGACACCGGCATCTTTGCCATTTCATCGCCGATCGATGGCAATCCAGCAACAGCCGGTAACGGCAGTACGATTGGCTTTTCAGCGCCCAGTACCGAGGCGTCTGACGCTTGGCACGAGGCGGGGCTGGCAAATGGTGGGACAAACTGCGAGGAGCCACCCGGTGTTCGAGACAGCAATATGGGTGATATTTATCTCGCTTACCTCAGAGACCCGTCGGGAAATAAAATTTGTACACTACTGCGCGTCTAGGCGTGCGCGCGCTTTGGGCGATAGTCCTGTTGGTGAGCGCTTCAGCTCACGCGGATTTGGCCGGGACTGACCCTGACTACGACGCAGAAGCGGATGTCGCAGAAACCTGCTCGGTCTGCCATAGCCTGCGCTATCTTGATAGCGCACAAGGCTATGATACGCCCGACGAGTGGTCTCGAGTCATCGCCAGCATGGTGTCGCTGCCGGCTGCCCGCGATCGTGGGATTAGCGCCTATCTTGCTGCCAACTATCGACACAAGCCGTCAAAAGCACCAACGTTGATCGAGGGTGAGACAAACATCGTCATCGATGAATGGTTAACACCCTCGCTGGGCCAGCGGACCCGTGATCCGATCGAGGCTCCTGACGGTGACATCTGGTGGACCGGTATGTGGGCGTCTTTGGTGGGTCGATTAGATCCCTCTACCGGTGCGATGCAAGAGTTTTTGCTGCCCAAGACGGCTCGTCCGCACTCGATTGTTCCCGATCGCGATGGGTTCATCTGGTACACAGGCAATAGCAACGCAACCATTGGAAAACTGGATCCTGCCACAGGCGAGATTGTCGAATATCCAACTCAGGCACGAGATCCTCACACTGCGGTGTTTCACCCCAATGGAAACCTCTATTTCACCAGCCAACACTCCAATATGTTGGGTCGTTTAAATCCGACGACCGGAGAGATCACGGAAATCGACACTCGCCGAAAGCCCTACGGGCTAAAAGTCGGTCAGAAAAATGACCTTTTCGTAGCCTTCAACGGAACCAATGCGATCGGTCGAATGAACCCAGAGTCAATGGCAGTAACTTACTATGAAATTCCGGATCAGAAGACCCGCATTCGACGCCTCGACATCGACAGCGACGGACACGTTTGGTTCGTCAATTCTTCACTGGGTAAGATCGGTAGACTCGATGTTAATACAGGTATTGTCGAGCAGTGGGACTCCCCGAGCGGCCCCCTATCACACCCCTACTCGATGACCGTAATCAATGACATTGTTTGGTATAACGAGAGCGGAATGCGCCCTGATGCGCTCGTTCGCTTTGATCCGGCCACAGAGCGCTTCCAGAGCTGGGCCGTTCCCTCCGGCGTGGGTATTATTCGGCACACTTGGGAGACCCGGGACGGCGATTTGCTCATCCACCAAAGCAGTTCGAACCGCGTTGGGCGCGTCCGAATTGCCGACTGAGAACGACCAAGACGCGCGGACACGTGTACTGTTCACTGTGAGTCAAATCCCCGAGGGGCGAGTCTCCTCCTTCGGCCGAATCGCAGCAGCAGCAGGACTTCCCCGTAAAGCGCGTTGGATCGGTCGAATTTTGAGTCAGCTTCCGCCAGGAACAACCATTCCTTGGCATCGAGTATTAGATCATGGAGGCAACATTACCTGTCCGCGACGTGACATCGCGCGAGCTAGGCTCTTAGGCGAAGGTGTGGTCGTTGAAGGGTTTAAGGTCAAAATGAGGTCTTATGTGTGGCCAGAATCCAGTGACGCTCGACCGCAGACTAAGCATCGGGTCGAATAATCAGCTTTCCCACAACCTCTCGCCGCTGCAGCATGTGAAACCCCTCCACAGCCTTATCCAGCGGAAGTTCGGCGTGGACATGAGGGCGCGTCTTACCTTCTCGTGCCCATTGCCAAATTTGCTCTAGATTTTCGACGCCACGCTCTGGAAAACGGCGACCGTACTCCCCTGCTCTGACACCCAAGACGGAGAAGCCCTTAATCAGCGGCATATTGCTCGAAAGCGTTGCTATACGACCACTGGTAAATCCAATCACCAATAATCTCCCCTCGAAATTGATGCATCTGACGCTCTCATCGAATACATCGCCACCTACCGGGTCGAAAATAACATCGGCACCGCGTCCGCAGGTCAGTGCTTTCACTTCGTCTTTAAACCCGCCGTGAGTATTGATCACAGAGTCAGCCCCGTGCGCCGCGACTCTGTCGAGCTTCGCATCACTGCCTCCCGTCGCGATCACCGAAGCCCCCAGTAACTTACCCAGTTCAACGGCGGCCATACCCACACCGCCACTGGCACCGTGCACCAGTAAGGTTTCGCCCTCTTGCAGATTCGCACGCCGAACAAGGGCGACATAGGCGGTCAGATAGGCCACTGAGTAAGCCGCAGCCTCGGCAAAACTCATATTGTCGGGCTTTCTCCGCAGTCCCTGAACACCCACCACCGCAAACTCGGCAAAACCACCATACCGCATTCCCGCGACCACAGGATCACCCTGCTCAAAACCAACGACGCCCTCTCCGAGTGCATCAATCTCGCCCGAAATGTCCATGCCTGGCGTAAACGGGGGCTCGAGTTTTAACTGATAGTTTCCCTGGCAGAGTAATAGGTCGGGATAATTAACACTCGCGGCTTTAACACGAATGCGAACCTCACCCGGACCGGGGTCAGGCGATGCGACCTCAGAGACCTCAACACCCGTTAAGTCGTCGGTGATTTCCCTACAAACTAAGGCTCT
>JAQXEB010000167.1 GCA_029251065.1 Luminiphilus sp. | reverse complement strand
CATTATTGGCAAGCAAAGAAACGGTCCCATTGGGATGTGTAAGTTGTCGTTCCAAGGTCAATTTACGCGATTCGAAAACTTGGCAAGAAGCAGCTACGAGAATTATTAAGCCTAGCGATCTGCCACCGATAGATTTGATGGTGCTTGGTGACATGCTGGGTGGCGATGCCGATTTGGTAAAGATGATCGTCGGGAAATTTAGGGCGGAAGTTCACAGCGATGTGATGGCATTGCAGAGCCTTGCGACCGAGAACGACCCCGAGCCTATTCGCGCGTTAGCGCATCGGTTAAAAGGCACCTGCAGTAACGCACAGGCAACGCCTCTGGCCAATAGCGCCAAACACCTTCAAACGGCTATGGCAGCAGGCAATTTGGATCAGGCGCAGAGTTTGATTGCGACGCTGGAGGCGCAGCGTCACGAGCTCGACCGTTATTTGGTCGAGCAGGGCTATGGTTCAGAGCTTTAGCTGTTGACGCAGGGACGTCAGCGCCGCCTGTCGATCTTCTAATGTCATTTGGGTTTCGTTTGGCGTCTCTTCTAACTGCTTGCGTTCAGGTATTAATAAATTCTCGCCTTTGAGTGCTCTTTTTAGCCAGCGGTTGTAATGAACCTGATAACGCGGCAGTGCTTCACTGCGTGTCGAGTTTGCCAAAAGGTGCCACCCAGCGTCTCTGCCCGCGAGGTAGACAATAGGGTGGGTCCAAATCGCCTCGACTTTCGGGCTGGTCGCTAAGCAGGCCTCCTCGTACGCCACGGAGGCTGTCGGCAACCCCAGCTCTCCAAGCGCTTGTGAGCAACTCTCCAGCATGCGGTTTAAGGTCGGTAGGTATTCGCTTGCTTCAATAGCACGCCTGGCACCCATGAGAATGAGCTCACTGGAAAAATCACCGAGGGCCTCAAGCCATAAACGTTTCACTTGTCCAAGTTGCTGTGCATCGGACCATGCGGCGTAGTATTGGTTGTGATAGTTCAAGCGAAAGAGCGCAAAGACTTGATTGATGGTATCGATCAAATCGGCTTCATCGATCCTAGATGCTTCATCCTGCCCAGCTGGTGTCGCTGAGGTCGTCGGTGATGCTGCGGTCTTTTGTACGATCTGTTGGGCGAGCTCCGCCGCCTGCTGTTGATCTGCCACTCGCTTGCTCCTGGTGGCGTTGCCACTGGTATTTTACGTGCTGCAAAAACTTTGCATTCCACGACGTATGTACTTCATTGCTGTCGACCCAATAAACAATAAACTCATTGAGGACTGAGTCGGTATATTGCGCGGAAATATTAGAAAGTTCCAATGTCTCGTAGACCGCGGCGTTAGGTTTCCAGGTCGGATCGAGTCGTTCAGGCACTGTACTGTGCTGCAGACTGTTCGCGTGCCGGACCCAGCGCTGGCGGGCAAACTGAATAAATTTGCTGTTCACGTCTTTAGGCGCACCACCGCGCTCTTTCCAGTACAAAATGAACTCAGGACGAATAGACTCAAGAAAATCTGAGGGCATCTCCGCACGGACTAAAATTTCTTTCGCATCCGCACTGGGTTCCCAAGCATTGTCAAACCGTTGCGGCTCACTGATCGTGAACGCAGGGTGTTTTTGCTGTTGACGCCAGCGCGCGAGCACGTGGTGACGAAAGCGCGCCTCGAGAGTTCGGATATCGCCCGTGCGATCAAATGTGGCTAACTGCTCGAGTGTGAAGTGGCGTGTCAGCCCGTGGTTAAGATTTAACAGGTCAATGAGGTGCTCACTGGGCGCCCAAGCTGCGGTGACAGGCTCAGGAGCGTTTTGTACAGGGGTGTTATCCGTGGTAATCCATACCAATGGGTCCGACGAGGACGGTCGCGCGGGTAAGATGCCTAGATCGACGATTCGTTGCAGCAGCTGGCCAATTTTTATGGTGTCCCAGAACGGAAACTCGTTCACCAACGCGGTGATCGAGATCGTCGGTTGTTGTTCTTTTTGTGTTGAGAGTTGATTGCTCAAGCCTTGCAGCAGCACGGCCTCCTCCAACCCAATGGTCGCCGCAAGCTGGGTGGAAAAGGTGCAATAACGCTCTGGAATGAATCGGGGATTAGACATGAATGCAAACAGTGACTCTTGGTCTGATAGCATAGCGGTTTCGCGGTGCTGAGGCACCCCTGTCGGAGTGTTCTATGGCAAAAACCAAGTCAGCGTTTGTGTGTAACGACTGTGGTGCAGACTATCGAAAATGGCAGGGCCAGTGTTCGGCTTGTCAGGCGTGGAATACACTGACTGAGGTTCGAATTTCTGGTGGTGGCACGTCGTCGTTGCAAAAGGCGCGCGGTGGCTTTGTCGGTGCCACCGCAACGGTACAAAAGCTCTCGGACATTGACCTGGTTGACTTGCCCCGTTTCAGCTCCGGCTCTGCGGAGCTCGACCGAGTATTGGGTGGAGGCTTCGTTCCCGGTTCTGCGATACTGATTGGGGGGCATCCTGGGGCGGGTAAAAGTACCCTCCTGTTACAAACGTTGTGTACGCTCGCATCACGAGCGTCGGCGCTTTATGTGACCGGAGAAGAGTCACCACAGCAGGTTGCTATGCGTGCATCACGCTTAGGTTTAGAGACTGATTCGCTGCAATTGATGGCTGAAACCGACGTTAATGAAATCCTTGCGGCGGCTAATCAACACAAACCTAAAATTCTAGTGGTTGACTCTATTCAAGTTGTGCACAGCGATGCGCTGACGTCCGCACCGGGCAGTGTTGCGCAGGTCAGAGACTGCGCCGCGTTATTGACACGCTATGCCAAGCAGACGGGAACCGTGTTGATATTGGTTGGTCACGTGACCAAAGATGGGAGCTTAGCCGGGCCCAAGGTTCTTGAGCACATGATCGACTGTTCCGTGTTGCTTGAGGGTGAACAAGATTCCCGCTACCGAACGCTGCGTGGGCAAAAGAACCGTTTTGGTGCCGTCAACGAGCTGGGCGTGTTTGCAATGACCGATCGCGGTCTTAAAGAGGTTTTAAACCCCTCAGCCATTTTCCTTGAGCGGGCTGAAACCCCGGCTCCGGGTACTGTGGTCGTTGTGGTGTGGGAGGGGACCCGGCCCTTGTTGGTTGAAATTCAGGCCTTAGTGGACGCCAGCAACTTAGGTAATCCGCGCCGGGTGGCTGTGGGTTTTGAGCAAAATAGGCTGGCGATGCTGCTCGCTGTACTGCACCGGCATGTGGGCTTGCACGTCGGTGATCAGGATGTATTTGCCAACGTGGTGGGCGGCGTTCGGATTGCCGAAACGAGCGGCGACTTATCACTGCTCCTTGCCGTGGTCTCGAGCCTTCGAAATCGGGTGTTACCCAAGGACTTGGTCGTCTTTGGTGAAGTGGGCCTGACGGGTGAGATTCGCCCCGTGGCCAGCGGCCAGGAGCGCATCGCAGAGGCCGCCAAGCATGGATTTAAGCGCGCGATTGTCCCAAAGGGCAATGCGCCACGAACACCTATCCCTGGCATTGACGTGCAACCGGTGTCTCGTCTTGATGAGGCGATCGCCCTGTTTGATTGAGCAACGAGTGCTACATGAGTTTGCGGTGCTTCACCCGACTCGGCACATCCGCGTCGCGTCCTAGTCTCGCTCGTCGATCCTCTTCATAGTCGGTGTAGTTTCCCTCGTGGAAAACGACTCCACCGTCGTCCTCGTAGGCGAGAATGTGTGTGGCAATTCGATCCAGGAACCAGCGATCGTGCGAGATGACCAATGCCGATCCGGGGAAGGCAAGTATCGCATCTTCAAGGGCTCTCAGCGTTTCAACGTCCAAGTCATTGGTCGGTTCGTCCAGCAACAAAACGTTAGCACCTTGTTTGAGAAGTTTTGCGAGGTGCAGGCGGTTTCGCTCACCACCCGAGAGGTCTTTGACGAACTTCTGCTGGTCAGATCCTTTAAAGTTAAAGCGCCCAATGTATGAGCGTGACGGAACCTCGTACGTCCCGATTCTAATAATATCGAGACCGTCTGATACTTCTTCCCAGACTGTTTTAGCGCCGTCTAAGTCGTCGCGCGACTGGTCCACGTAGCCGAGTTGAACGGTCTCACCGACGATAACGCTACCGCCATCGGGCTGCTCATGCCCCATCAAGAGCTTGAAAAGCGTTGACTTACCCATTCCGTTCGCCCCGATAATACCGACGATCGCCCCTGTAGGGACGGCAAACGTCACGTCATCAAAGAGCAGTCGGTCACCAAAGACTTTCCGCAGTCCTTGTACTTCAATGACTTTGTCCCCCAGACGCGGACCGGGTGGTATGTAGATCTCATTGGTCTCGTTGCGCGTCTGGAAGTCTTGCGAACTGAGTTCGTCAAAACGAGCAAGGCGGGCCTTGTTTTTTGCCTGACGCCCTTTCGGATTTGATCGAACCCAATCAAGTTCGGCTCTAATGGCCTTCTGACGCGACGCTTCTTGGCGTTGCTCTTGAGCAAGTCGCTGGTCTTTGGCTTCGAGCCACGTTGAATAGTTACCCTCGTAAGGAAAGCCGCGCCCGCGGTCGAGCTCTAAAATCCAACCGGCCGCGTTGTCGAGGAAATAGCGGTCGTGTGTAATCGCAACGACGGTCCCGGTAAAACCTTCTAAAAAGCGCTCGAGCCAGCCCACTGACTCGGCGTCGAGGTGGTTGGTCGGCTCGTCGAGTAGCAGCATGTCGGGCTCGCTCAACAGG
>JAQXEB010000166.1 GCA_029251065.1 Luminiphilus sp. | reverse complement strand
CAGTTTACAGCACCGATCAAGGGCGCCTTTGTCCACAGTGTCTTCGAGGCGTAGCCAGTTGCATTTGCGGAGCAGATAGACCGACACACCTGGGAGATGGCATCGTTAGAATCAAGCGTGAGACCAAAGGTCGCGGCGGAAAAGCGGTCACTGTAATCGAGGGACTGACTGTTGCACCCAAAGAGCTGAAAACTATTGCCAAAGGACTCAAGCAGAAGTGTGGCGTCGGCGGTGCTGTCAAAGACCACAGCATAGAAATCCAAGGCGACCAGCGCAGCGTCTGTAAAACCGTGCTGGAAGGCCTTGGGTATACCTGCAAACTGGCAGGAGGATAAATATCAGAGGGTAATGAGCGTCTTCTGACCCGTTCGGCGGACGCCGTAGCGCGAACCGATTTGAGGTGTCAGCGACTCAGCCAAACTGACCCGATCAGAATAATGACTGGCAAAGGTCGTTGTAAGCTCAGCAACAACTTTGGCCTGCATTTGCCGAACAACTTCGCCGCCCGCTTTCATCATAAACGGCGTCAACAACCAGCCACCGATGCCCCAAGAGAATCCGTAGCCTCTATTTAACGTTGTCGGCGCAAGATCCAGTGCGCCGTAGATGTAAAGCTGCTTGTATTCGTTCGACCCATAGCGAGACCACTCGGACATACGCTCAACCGCGCCGGCCTCCATCGCCATAAGAATAGCGTTGCCCAGCTTCCCACCGCCGATGGCATCGAACGCAAGAGTGGCACCGGTTGCATTAACTGCGGCCGCCAACTGGTCTGCAAAATCGTCATCAGAACTGTTCACGACGTGCTCTGCCCCCTGCCCTTTCAACAAAGCAACTTGCTCCTCATTTCGAACGACATTGACCAGTGGCACCCCGTCGTTCAGGCAAATACGATTGAGCATTTGCCCTAGATTAGACGCCGCCGCCGTGTGCACGATTGCCTTGTGTCCTTCCATCTTCATGGTTTCGACGAATCCAAGTGCTGTCATAGGATTCACAAAACAAGAGGCACCCTCTTCCGGTGTTGTGTCGTCCGCCAATGGAATGCACTGAAATACGGAAATGGTGCGATAATTTGAATACATCTCACCGCCAAACAGGGCCACACGCTTTCCCAGCAACGCTTGAGCTTCGGGACTTGCTCCCGCCTCAACGACCGTACCGCACGCTTCATTACCCACGGGCAGCCATTCATTGATTCGTGTTGCCATGGCGCGCATTGCAGGGGGCGGCACATCGAGAATAATCGCTGGATGACCGTTGCGCTCAGAGGCCCGAATTGAATCGATATCAGCCGCGCCAAACATCAGTCCGAGATCAGACGGATTGATCGGTGAGGCCTCGATCTTCACCATCACCTCCTTGTCTGAAGGCGCGGGCACATCGATGTCAAATAGCGCACACTCGATGGTGCCCTCATCGTGAACACAAGACTGCATTTGGAGACTTTTCATACGATTTTCCTAGTTGGGTGATTAAATTTGGTTAATAGCGATGGTCACGCTCAGTATCAGTGAGCATTCGCGCCTCTTTTTGAGCCGAAATTCGGTATATCACGTTATACGCCAGTACGGCTCGAACATACTCGCGTGTTTCTTTAAACGGTATGGTATCGACCCATCGCGGGAGACTCATTGTCCCCTCGGTCCAGCGTCTAACCCGATTGGGGCCTGCGTTATACGCAGCAAGCGCAAGAACACGGTTCCCGTCGTACCGTGCGATTAGATCCGCGAAGTACAGGGCACCTACCGCCGCATTGTAGCCAGGACGCATTAATCGAGAGCGACTGTAGCGGTAGTTGTGCTTGCGCGCAGTGAGCCGAGCAGTACTGGGTAGCAGCTGCATGAGCCCCCTTGCACCCACCTCGGATACTGCATTTGGTGCTAAGGCACTCTCACGCCTTGCAACGGCCAATAACTGCTCAAATTCGAGCCCCGACTCGTCCGATGCGTTCTCAAATTCTGTCTTGTAGATCACCGGGAACCTCAAATCCACTCGGTGCCAGGCTTGTGCAGCAGCTGCGGCTTCTATTGCCATCGTGTGCCAGCCTTCTGCGCCTGCCAATTCGGCAAGCATCAGTGCCGCACCGGGATCATCCAATGCAGATCTAAACTCGGTATTTGCTTCCCACTCTCGACCCAACGCCTTGAGCTCTTGAACGCGCTCCGCGACTCCTCGGTCCACCTGCGACTCCGAAATAACGGGGTGAGTCTGACCTCCGAGCGTGGGCGACACGCCTAAAATATCGGCTGCGAGGTAGGCGTGAAATCCACGCCCGCTGGATAAGTTTTTCAGTCTCAATTCAGACTGCTCGGCTTCACCAGGGGCAGCCGCGATCACGCGCCAATACTGCCACTCGTCACTCAATCGCTTGGAGGGCGAGAGCCACTCGTAGGCCTGACGGAACGACACCCAGTCGGCTACTCTCAGGGTAGACCGCAAGTAGATCTCGGTCAGCTCGTCGTTCTTCAGTTCCTCGAGTCGATCGGTAATCCAGGACTGCGGCGCTGCACTCTGGGCAAAAAGACTGTGTCGCGTGATCAAACTGTGCATTTGATCCGTCTGCTCAGCCGTGAATTCGAAGCGGTTTGTTAAGGCCTGCTTGGCTGCCAGCGCTCTTCCGGGATTAATGCGCGCCAAACGCGTTACTCCCATTACGGCAATATCGCGTTGCCGTACGGTTGACCCTCGCGTTTTCTGAGTCACACGATCCGGTCGAGTATAAATCTCGGCCAAATCCTGCAGACTCACCAAAAGCGTCGCTGACGCAAATTTTCTCAGATAGCGAAGTAACGTCGTATTGCGGGCATCCGCAGCGCGAAGTGCACGTAGCCAAACCACGTCATCTGACGGACCCGAATGTCGAAACCACGCCTTAAACACCGGATCACAGGCTTTTATTTGAGACTTGCCCACGGACCAAAGTCCCGCCAGTAAGGTCGTCGCCTCCTCAATCTGTCGGGTCATCAGTAGCGCGTGCGCCCTGTGACAGCGAAGCTCAGTGGGTAGGCCGACATGTTGAGTCACCTCAACCACCGTTTCCCATTGCCGGTCTTTAACTTTGTGACGAACAAAACTTCGTAAGGTTCTCAGGGCAACCGGAGAGTCGACCGCACGCGCCAAAAACGCGTTAATGACGTCGGGTTTGGTGTGGTGTAAATCGCCTTCGATCACTAAGGCATCAAGATAAAGCGCCAAAGGGTAGTCAGTAAGTTCGGCCCGCAGCCGCTTATAACGCGGACCCGCTCCCGAGCGTAACTCAGTGACGGCTTGTTCAAACTTGAGTCGATCTGCTGCACGGTCACTATCAACCTCGGCATACGCCAAAGAAGACAACAAAGCACCGAGAGACAGCAGACAAGACGCGCG
>JAQXEB010000165.1 GCA_029251065.1 Luminiphilus sp. | reverse complement strand
TGCAAGGAAAAAATGATGGGGCTGCTTGAATATTTTAGTGAAAACCAAGCCAGCTTTTGGTTCGCGCTGGGAGCTTTAGCGCTTGTCATAGAGTTAGCGGTGCTCGGAATGAGCACCATCATTCTCTTTCTTATCGGTCTAGGTGCCTTAGTTACCGGGCTATTGGTTTACCTAGGCATTGTCCCCAGCGGATGGCTCGCAGGCTTTGCGGTCATGGGCATCACCTCATTTGTACTGGGCGTCGCTTTGTGGAAACCGCTCAAAAAATATCAAACGGCCGAACCTCCTCGCTCAGGACAAAGTTCTGACTTTATCGGACATGAATTTGAACTCTCGAGCTTGTTAGATCGGGAAACTCACTCGACACACCAGTTTTCTGGCGTGACTTGGCGCGTAGATCTTGCTCGTGAGGAAGGCGATAAGTCCCTGGCCTCGGGCGATCGTGTCTGCGTTGTCGCCCTACATCCGGGAATCTTGGTCGTGGCTCAAGCCTAATTAGACCCACTGATGGCAGGCTTCATGATAGCAAAGTTGCCATCAGCAGTCCCTATCAACGTGGTCTTTGAGTAGAGCTCGCCACGCACATTAACGATCCGTCTACCCCGATTGACCACCGAGGCCACGCACTCGACAGACCCTTCTCGAACTGGCTTCAGAAAGTTCGTGGTGATCTGAATCGTCGCGCACACCTCGCCCTCGTCGAGGTGCTGCATCACAGCGGCACCCATTAAGTTATCGACCAAAGAAAAGAGTGCCCCCCCGTGCACGACGCCGTTAGGGTTTAAGTGCATATCACTAATCGCAAGCCGGCCTCGTGCTGCCTCGGCATCAGTCCTTAGCACTTCTAATCCAATGAGCTCAGCAAATCCGAGAGTGGGCATAGTAGTGCCTATAATTAGAACATTTGGGCGCCGCAATATAGCAACAATTGCCTCGCCTGTATTGAGTCAATCTCGCCTAGCGCAAAGCCCCTGCACACCCAGGTCAGGCTCGACCCATAAGATCGCTGCGCGCGCGGGTCCTTCGTTACCCCCAAACCACAAGCCATTGGATCAGCGACGAGATATAGCGCCTGCTCAAGGCGCGACAGTCGCGCCCTACTGATTCAATAGGTGCGATTCAATAAATTCTGCCTGACGACGGTAGTAAAACAGCTGGTTCGACCGTTTTCGCCAGCCGTGACCCTCGTCGGGTATTTTGATGTAAGGCGCTTCGATACCGTTCGCACGAAGCGTCCTCACCATGACCTCGGTTTCGTAAATATCAATACGGGGGTCCATCTCTCCGTGCGAGTACAAAACAGGGACACGGATTTTATGCGCCTGACGAATGGGCGAGTTGACGGTGTAAAACTCTCGCCACTGGGACTCCCGAATATCCCCATACTCAAGCCGATCTGACGCCTGAAGTGCCGGCGAAGCCACTTCCAGTGCCGTGACCCAATCGGCAACCCCGTAGCGCGAAACACCGACTCTGAATGCTGAGGGATACGCGGCAAGTACGGCATTGACCATGTATCCGCCATAAGAGCCGCCCGACACGGCTGCTCTGGAGGTATCCACTCGACCGTCTCTCTCAAAAAAAGCCAGCATGTCCACAAGATCACGGACACTGTCCAAGCGCCTGCGTTGATCGTCGAGCTTTACGTAGGTTCGTCCGAAACCGGTCGAGCCACGCACGTTGGGTTTAAACACAGCGACTCCGCGGGCAACGTGATACTGAGACACCGCGTCAAAGCCCGCTCTGGCCTGCGCGGTAGGCCCGCCATGAACCTCGAAAATCACAGGGGGCGCTGAAGTCTCTCCACCAGATACGGGCAGATATAAAAGCCCTTGAAGCTCGACTCCATCGCGTGCGGGCATGGTCACACTGACCGGCTTAACAAGTGATTGGGCTGCAACTCCGGCAAGATTCGAACTGATCAGTCGACGGCTTACGCCGCTGCCCAACTCAATGAGATAAATGTCGCCGGGCGTTCGCCAACCGCTAATACCGACAGACACCAAGTCGCTGTGATCAGAGCAACTCACTGTATAGACACCTTCAGGAATATCGGGGAATTCAATCGGCTCGCCGGAGGAGCGATCTCGTCCTCTAAGCACATCAAATCCGTTTTGATTTTCCAACCACACCAGGTATCTGTCGGCGGGACCGCAAAGATTGATAGCCGACAGATCGAACGCCGACTCCGCCACTGAGGCGAAGCGTTTGGCCTTTACGTCATACGCCATGACTGCCGCAAACTCTCGATTTAGATTACTCGTGAGATAGAGTGTTTTGCTGTCGGATGACCACGCAAAGCCCCCATCGCCATGATTTGCACGTGACTCAGGTTGTGACACCACAGACAGGGTGCCACTCGAGAGATCGAGCAAGTACAAATAGTCCGAATCCTCACCCACCGTCTCAGTCACCACCAAATAACGATTATCAGGGGATAAGGCTCGCGCGAAGTTACCGTAATTTCCTTCGTAAATAAGGCGTGCACCACCCGTATCAAGCGATGCTTCATACACGTCGTAGTGCAGGCCCGTTCGTTCTGTCGACGAGAAGTAAAACGTTTTGTTATCGTCGGCAATATCACCCAGAACTCTAAACCCACCATCTTTTGCAGGGAATACCGTGCGTTCTGTTGCGCCGTAACGATCGATCGTAAAATAAGACTCCTGCTCGTTCCCGTTATTATCGGCGCCGTAGACCAAACCGGAACTATTGGGAAGCCACCTAAAAAATGTAATGCCCTGCCCGAAAGTCAGTTGTCGGGGCTCTCCCCCGCCACTTGAGATGCTCCAAAGTTGTGGCGTTCCGGTAATTAACGACCGGTACACCACTTGTTCACCGTCGGGAGAAATTTGCGCACCGGACGCACCACTGGCCAGTAAATATCGACTGATATCTGCCGGCTGATCGCCCGCCATACCCACCGAGTTAATCTCCTTATTCGGTACAATCGCCTCGAGCTTTGCAACGTCATGAGATGGCGAACAGCCCATAAGCGTGGCCATAGCGACCACGCAAAGCACTTCTATTTTATAGTGCAGAAATTGACTCATGCGGTACCCCTTTTATCGTTCTAGCGCACAGCCGAAGCCGTCAGCACAAGCTCGCCTTTATCGGCATTCATTCGCGCATGAGCGCCAATAGGAACAGTGCTCTGTTGCTCGACATGGCCAATCATTGCGCCGAAATAGCACGGCACCCCCAAGGGCCCACAATGTTGCTTTAAAATATCCATCAATGCGAAGTTCCCCAAACCCGGGTTTGGCTCCACCCCTGTAAAGTGTCCGAAGACAATTCCAGAAACCTTCCGCAACTCGCCGCTTAATGACAGTTGGGTCAGCATACGATCAACTCGGTAGATGGCCTCGCCCACATCCTCAAGAAAAAGAATGGCACCTGACAGCGAAGGTAAGTAAGGCGAGCCCAAAAGTGCACTCACCAGCGTCAGGTTGCCACCGATCAGTGGCCCCTGGGCACTACCTGAGGTAATGGTCTGTATGCGATGGTCTCTAGCCACTAAATCGTCATCAACAATCACCGGATTCTCATAAACTTCCGCCCGCGCCTCAAAAAGTACGCGACGCATGCCTTGATGCGTAAAGTCGTTCCAGCGAGACATCACATTGGGGCCGTGAAAGGTGATCAATCCAGTTTTTGCGAATACCGCATTAAGCAGACTCGTAATGTCGCTGTAACCCAAGAGAATTTTGGGGTTTTTCCGGATCACGTCAAAATCCAGATACGGGAGAATTCGGCTGGCCCCCCAACCACCGCGAAGCGCGAATACCGCGTCAATGCGCGGGTCAGCGAAAGCCGCGTTGATATCGGCCGCTCGGTCCTCATCCGTTCCGGCGAGATACCCAAACCGATCCATAACGTGATCACCAACCTTGGCCTTAAGCCCTATGGCCTCCAAAGTCTCAAGCGCCAGTTGCAGCTCAAGTGACTCGTAAGTCACCGACGCTGGAGCAACCAGTGCAACAGTATCACCTCGGTTCAGTCTTCGAGGCCGGTGACCTTGTTTGGCGAATGCAGGCAGCGATAACCCACTCGCCAACGCGCCGGTCACTCCCAACTGTAAAATCGATCTTCGTTGCATCGTGCGACCTCTCAACTCACAGCCAACGAGCTTGGCAGAGCGCCTCTGTCACAGCAAGTGACGTGTGCGTTGAAATACCCACGCTGCGGCGCACCGCTGTGACCGCGGGTGAGCACGTCTATTGCCAGCCACCCTAACCCTCAATGTGGGCACTCGTAGCGCGTGACACCTGATCGACGAGCTTACCCAAGTCAGGGCACCGATCGACCTCGAATTGAGGTCCACATCGTCCACTCGCAGCCGCAACGACAATTGCGTACTATCGATTCGGTGTCTCAAGTCGACAACGCTGCCGAGGAAGCCGTCATGCGCTCTGGTTTTATTTCAATTACGTCCGCCTTTTTCATCACATTAAGCGGCTGTTCGAGCGAGTACCCCGTCGAACCCGCCGACCTTGTATTCTCAGGTGGTCCGATTTTCACCTCAGATCCTTTAAAGCCTGCTGCATCAGCACTGGCGGTTCGAGGAGACACCATCGTTTACGTTGGGGACTCAGACGGTCTCGCGCCGTTTATTGATAACGACACGCAGCAGATCTCGATTGGTGATGGCCTTTTGATACCGGGTCTTATGGACTCGCATACGCACGTCTTCAACGGCTCATTTGCTGATGTCGGCGTGAATTTGAGCCTTGCAGACACACGAGAAAAACTTCAACTCGCCCTTGAAACCATCAGAGCAGCCAACCCCGGAAACGCGCCTGTCTATGCCCGCGGCTGGCAAAACCATCTGTTCCCGAAAACGGGGCCTACAGCGGCGGAGCTCGACGCTATTTTTGGCGACCGCATTGTGATTTTAGGTTCAGTCGATGGTCACTCTCGCTGGTTTTCATCGCGCGCACTGCAAGAAGGCGGTGTCACTGCCAGCACTCCAGATCCTCAGCCGGGTGTGAGTTTTTTTGAGCGCGACCCGCTGACCAATACCCCGCTTGGGACCGGACGTGAAAAAGCAGGGGCTGAGCTTGTGGAGCAGTTTATCCCCGGGGATCAACTCGCTTATCAGGAACGGTTCGTGGCTTGGCTGCCACGCGCTGCCGCCGCTGGCCTGACCAGCGTTTTCGACGCCTGGGCGGGTGCGCCGAGTGAAACTGACGCTTACGAGATATGGCGGTCACTCGACCAAACCGGAGAGCTGACACTGCGAATTTTTGGTTCCGTTCGCGAAATTGATAACGCCACTGAAATTGCGAACCGCTTTAAGCGATTCTCCGAGGAGTTTAGTGGCGCTCTCGTTCGCCCCGAGGCCGTAAAATTAGCAGCGGACGGCGTACCCGAAGGTCATACTGCCTTTCTGCTCACACCCTACGTCGACTCCCATAACGAGGACTTTGGGCAGCCGATGATTTCTAAAGCAGACCTCACCTCG
>JAQXEB010000164.1 GCA_029251065.1 Luminiphilus sp. | reverse complement strand
ATGACGCGACGTTCGATCGAGAGAATCCAGCCCATGACAAATTCCGACATGGCCTGTCCAAAAACGTGTTTAAGCGGCGTGACGACGACGTTGTGAGGTATCTGTGATGCGAGTGCATCGACGCCTGCCCATGTGCTTTGAATCCACTCGAGTCTTGGGCAACTGTCCACCCATCGGCTCAGGTCTTGAGGCGCGCCCACCAGCACGCGCACAGACTCAAGGCGGGTATCACTCGCCAGAGGCGCGTTTGGATCAAGCTGCAGCGCCACTAAACGTCCGGCAGTCAATGCCTTAACGTGCTGAGGCCACTCTTCATGGGGCGCTGCGATCAGCAGTATCTCGGGATTCATTGACATATCTCTGCACCGTTGAGAAGTAGAGCATGGTATACTTTGGCTTCGCTGGGGACCATTCAAACAAAAGCGCGCTCGCGCGCTTTTGTGTCGTTGTTTTTGTTATGGATCCAGCCTTCAGTTCACCGCGTAAGGCTGTGGCATTCGCGAAAAAGCAAAGGTCTTATGGACACGATCCGCCAAGAGTGGTTCTCAAATATTCGAAACGATGTTCTGGCAGGACTCGTTGTTGCGTTGGCGCTCATTCCTGAGGCCATTGCTTTTTCAATCATTGCAGGCGTCGATCCCAAAGTCGGGCTTTATGCGTCGTTTTCGATCGCTGTCATTATAGCGTTTACGGGCGGTCGTCCCGGCATGATCTCAGCGGCGACCGGTGCGATGGCACTACTGATGGTGACGTTGGTCAAAGATCATGGCCTTCAGTATTTGTTCGCCGCCACGGTGCTCACAGGCGTTCTGCAGATTATTGCAGGATGGGTTCGTCTCGGTGAGTTGATGCGTTTCGTATCGCGCTCGGTGGTCACAGGGTTTGTCAATGCACTGGCCATCTTGATTTTTATGGCTCAGCTGCCCGAACTCACCAATGTCGGGTGGGAGGTCTATGTCATGACCGCCGCGGGTCTTGCTATTATTTACGGCTTACCGCAACTCACAACGGCGATTCCCTCTCCGCTCATTACCATCGTATTTCTGACGCTCGTCGCCATTGTCATGGATTTGGATATAAGAACAGTCGGAGACATGGGTGATCTGCCCGACAGTCTGCCGAACTTTTTCATGCCTGACGTTCCCATGACGTGGGAGACTTTAGAAATTATTTTTCCCTACTCAGCCACACTGATGGTCGTCGGCCTTCTGGAGTCGCTGATGACGGCGACGATTGTGGATGATTTGACGGACACGCACAGTGATAAGAATCGCGAATGCGTCGGTCAAGGCGTTGCCAATGTGGCGACAGGCTTCATGGGTGGAATGGCCGGGTGCGCCATGATCGGACAGTCGGTTATCAACGTGAAATCGGGCGGAAGGGGGCGTCTATCGACACTGGTGGCGGGTCTACTCTTGTTGGTCATGGTGGTTTTTGCAGGTGATTGGGTGAGTCAGATCCCAATGGCCGCGTTAGTTGCCGTGATGATCATGGTGTCCATCGGAACATTTAACTGGGATTCGATCAGAAACTTGAAGACCCATCCCAAGAGCTCGAGTGTGGTGATGCTCTCCACCGTGTTTGTAACGGTTGCGACGCATGATTTAGCCCAGGGCGTTTTGACCGGTGTGCTGCTGTCTGGTTTTTTCTTTGCCCAAAAAGTGGGTCGTATTTTGAGTGTCAGCTCAGTCGCTTGTGACGAGGGGCGTGCGCGCAGATACACCGTTTTTGGCCAAGTCTTTTTCGCCAGCGCCGATCGATTCTCGACGGTATTTGATTATCAAGAGGTCGTCGACAAGGTCTACATCGATGTTAGTCGGGCTCATTTTTGGGATATTACGGCGGTCAGTGCTCTGGATAAAATCGTCATTAAGTTTCGGCGCGAGGGCACTGATGTAGAGGTCATTGGACTCAATCAGGCCAGTGCAACCCTCGTGGATAAGTTTGCCATCCATGACAAAGACGGAGCAGAAGATCTGCTCCTTGATCACTGAGGATTAGGTCATGCGCCAGCCGCGAAAAATATTGGCTTGTGTCGATCAATCGGATTACGCGACGCATGTGGCTGACTATGCCGCTTGGGCGGCGACTCGGTTGTCTTCGCCTTTAGAGTTGCTGCACGTGATTGATCGTCATCAGGAGGTCGCGTCTGAGATCGATCGCTCCGGATCGATTGGCATGGATGCACAAGAAAACTTATTGGAGCGTCTTTCCCAAGAGGAGGGCGAGCGAAGCCGCGCAGCACGTGATCAAGGCCGTCTCTTTCTTAATGGACTCAAGCAGCGCTGCGAGGTACATGCTCAGGTACAAATAGACACACGTCAGCGCTACGGACAGCTGCTGGATACATTGCAAGAACAAGAGTCTAGCGTTGCCATGTACATTCTAGGGCGACGTGGAGAGTCGGCATTGCATACACGGCGTGATTTAGGCCGTCACGTTGAAGCGATCTGCCGACAGATAAAGCGTCCTGTTATGACGGTGTCGGACGACTTCAAGGCGCCCAAAAGCGTTCTTGTGGCCTTTGACGGTGGAAAGATGACACGCCGAGGTATTGAGCTCCTTGCTGCGTATCCCAATATGCGTGATTTACCGATTCACGTCGTCATGTCGGGTAAACGCAGTAACGAGTCTACTCGGCAGCTCGAGTGGGCGGAACGAGTGCTGACTGACGCCTCTTTTGATGTCAACGCAACCTTCATCGCAGGCGATCCAGAGCAAGTGGTGACGCGTGCCATTGCTGAGCGCGAAGCTGACCTCTTAATCATGGGTGCGTACAGCCACTCTCCTTGGCGAAGTCTCCTGTTAGGAAGCCGAACCAACGATTTACTTCGGGCGTCACAAGTACCGACAATCACACTGCACTTATAGGGTGACGTGCATGGTGGGAGTGCCGCAAAGGCCACCCACTCACAACCGTTAGCCGAGTCAATGTCGCCATAGAGAGCGCACTTTTGACACGGCCCCACGCGTGCTACGGTTCGTCTTCCAGTACAGGGGATCACAATGCGTCTACTCACTTTATGGGCACTCTTACTTGTCTGCTCAACGTCGTTTGCCATCGAGCCAGTCGAGGCGCCACCAGAGCCGTTGTCGGTGTTGGACCGCAGCGAATTCATTCCCGGGTTTTTACCGCTCTACTGGGACAAAGACGAGGGGCAACTGTTCGCTGATATTCATGAAATCACGGAGCCTTTGATCTATTACAACGGCCTGTCTCACGGAGTCGGCTCCAATGATTTGGGGCTTGATCGTGGTCGGTTGGGTGACACCTATCTGGTCGAATTTGATCGCGTCGGTCAGAAGGTCTTTTTGACCGCCATTAACACCAAATACGTGGCTCGGTCTGAGAATTTGGAGGAGCGTCGTGCGGTAGAGGAAGCCTTTGCTAAATCGATCATTTGGGGTTTCAAGGTCGTGGAAGCGACTGATGAGCATGTGTTTATTGACCTTACCGACTTTGCGTTAAGTGATGCGACCGGATTATCTGAGCACCTGGCGGCGAGGGGAGAGGGATCTTATGCGATCGATGCGTCGCGATCAGCGATCTACAAAGCTAAAACAAAGTCGTTTCCCGACAATACAGAAATCGATGCAACGTTAACCTACGCAGGCCAGTCGAAAGGCGCCATATTGAGGACCGTAGCGCCGAATCCGGGCGCCATTACCGTGCACAGTCATCACTCCTTTGTGCGTCTGCCGGATGATGGTTATACGCCGTTACCGTTTGATCCTCGAGCGGGTTACATCGACAGTGGCGAAGACAGTTTGGTGTACGACTACGCCAGTCCGATTGATGAGCCCGTGAAGTCCGCATTTGCTCGACGACATCGTTTGGAGAAAGTAGACCCGACCGCCGAGATCAGTGAAGCGGTGGAGCCGATTGTGTACTGGGTAGACTCCGGCGCCCCAGAGCCTGTCAAAACGGCCCTTATCGAAGGTGCACTCTGGTGGAATCAAGCCTTTGAGGCGGCGGGCTACAAAGACGCCTTTCAAGTGAAAGTCTTACCCGCAGGGGTAGACTCAATGGACATTCGTTACAACGTGATTCAGTGGGTGCATCGTTCAACGCGCGGCTGGTCTTATGGTGCGAGTGTTCGTGATCCGCGTACTCAGGAAATTCTGAAAGGGCATGTGACGCTGGGTTCCTTGAGGGTAAGGCAGGATTACCTCATTGCCGAAGGGCTGGTGGCGCCTTACGGTGAGTCTAATTCGAGTGAGGCGATAAGTGATTTTGCACTCGCGCGCATTCGTCAGCTGTCTGCCCAC
>JAQXEB010000163.1 GCA_029251065.1 Luminiphilus sp. | reverse complement strand
GGCCGATTTGGCTAAGCGACACAGTGTTTGCGCATCACTTCGAACGCCCGTAGACGTTTCAGCGTGCACAAACGCAACCACTTTTGCATCTGGATGGGCGTTGATTGCCGCTTCAAGCTTTTCTGGGTCGACCGGGTCGCCCCATCGATCTGTGACCATGATGGCCGTTGCACCGCAACGCTCGACGTTTTCTTTCATGCGCCCTCCAAACACGCCGTTTTGGCACACAATGACTTTATCCCCGCATTCAAGGAGATTAACAAAAGCAGCTTCCATGCCTGCAGAGCCAGGCGCTGACAAGGGAATGGTCAGTTCATTTTCGGTCTGGAACGCGTATTGAAGCAGCCGTTTAACATCGTCCATTAAGCCGACAAACAACGGGTCCAAGTGACCTATTGTGGGGCGCGCAGAGGCCGCCAGCACACGGGGCGACACATCAGACGGCCCGGGGCCCATCAGCGTTCTCACAGGAGGGTGAAAGGTAGACGACATAGCGAACTCCGAGCGCGTTGAGTCAAGGATCATTTCTCAACACTGATGATACGGCCAATGCGCATCAGTTAGCTGAATAAAGGTAATTCAAGTTGGTCAAAACACCCGCCGATCGTACACTGCCCATATGAGTACCCGACCTATTTTGTATTCGTTTCGTCGCTGTCCCTATGCGATGCGCGCGCGCATGACCATCACATACACAGGTATCGAGGTGCGCTTACGCGAAGTCATTTTGAAGGATAAACCTGCGGCGATGCTTGCGGCGTCCTCAAAGGGCACCGTACCCGTCTTGATTCAGACCAATGGGAAGGTGATTGACGAGAGTCGAGACATTATGAAGTGGGCGCTCATTCAGAATGATCCTGCAGGCTGGCTGGAAAGCGCAGACAGAGACGACTCATTGGTGGACCTCTGCGATAACGAGTTCAAGTATTGGCTGGACCGATACAAATACGCGGTTCGCTTTCCAGAACACGACGAAGGCTGGTACCGCCAACAGGGCGAACAGTTTCTCGCTCAACTTGAAATGCGGCTTTCACAATGGCGCTACCTTTCTGGTGCATCGCTCAGCGCGATCGATGTCGCCATTGCGCCGTTCGTTCGCCAATTTGCCTCCGTCGATTCGCCGTGGTGGTCCGCTCGTCCCTACCCAAGCGTCAGCGACTGGCTGTACGAGTTTATCAACAGCTCACTGTTTCTCGGTGTCATGAATAAATACCCACAGTGGCTCGAAGGCGATGCCGATATTTCCTTCCCGACCCAGCCATACGCGAGCTTATAACACCCATACGGCGGAAGCCGTTACGGCAATCGCTCTCTCCGATCGTTATGACGATGCAGTGGCGATTGACTCGGTGGCTTACAATTTTGCGGCCGACCAACTCGCCTGATTAATCGCAGCTTTGGCATCTAACTCTGCAGCCTCGAAAGCACCACCAATCACCTCAACACTCACACCCTTCTGTTCTAGCTCATCAAAGAGGGTGCGAAGCGGTTCTTGGCCGGCGCAAACAATCACGGTGTCGACGTCCAGACTCACCGGCTTATCTTCAATCATGAGATGTAAGCCATCGTCATCAATCAGTCGATAATCAACACCGTTGACCATATTGACGCCTCGCCGACCCAAAGTGGTTCGGTGAGTCCAACCCGTCGTCTTACCTAGGCCGCGACCGACCGGAGTGGACTTACGCTGGATGAGATAGACCTCTCGATCCGCGCTTGCGACCACGGGCTCAACACCAGTGACACCGCCTCGCGGATGATTCTCAAAATCAATACCCCACTCCTTTGCAAAGACATCGACATCCATAGCGCCCGATGGGCCCTCATGAGTGATCAAGTCCGTGACATCAAAGCCGATACCGCCAGCGCCGAGTACCGCCACCTTTTTGCCAATGGGCTTGCGGCCCATAATCGCGTCGATATAGCCAACGACCATAGGATGATCAATGCCCTTAATTTGGGGGGTGCGCGGCGTAATGCCAGTCGCGACCACGACGTGGTCAAAACCCTGGTTCTCAAGATCCTGGGCACTCACACGTGCCCCGAGCCGGAAGTCGACGCCCAGCTTGGTCAGCATCGTGTTGTAGTAGCGAATCGTCTCGTGAAACTCTTCCTTACCCGGGACGCGTTTAGCGAGATTAAACTGCCCGCCAATTTCCTCGGCAGCATCAAACAAAGTGACCTTGTGTCCGCGCTCTGCCGCTACTGTGGCGTACGCCATGCCCGCAGGACCGGCGCCAATCACAGCAACCGACTTCGGCGCCGTCGTCGGATCATAGCTCAGCATGGTCTCGTGGCATGCTCTTGGGTTAACCAAGCACGAGGTCGTTTTCATGCTGAACGTATGATCAAGGCACGCCTGGTTACAGGCGATGCAGGTATTAATTTCATCGCGTCGACCGGAGGCGGCTTTATTCATAAATTCGCTGTCAGCAAGCATGGGCCGGGCCATAGACACCAGGTCCGCATCGCCTCGCTCTAACACCTCTTCGGCCACCTCAGGCATGTTGATTCGGTTTGAGGTAATAACAGGGATGCCCACTTCTTTTCGGACCCTGCCGGTTACGCGGGTAAACGCCGCACGCGGAACCATTGTCGCGATAGTGGGTACGTTAGCCTCGTGCCATACGAAATGGGTAGAAATAATACTGACGCCCGCCTTTTCTAACTCGCGCGCTAATTGTGCAATCTCATCCCAACTCATACCGCCCTGCAGCATGTCCATGGCAGCGATCCTAAACACGACAATAAAATCATTACCAACCGCCGCGCGAATACGCCGTACGACCTCCAGCGGGAAGCGCATGCGATTTTCATAGCTACCGCCCCACTCATCAGTGCGCTGATTGGTCTTCTCAACCAGAAACGTCGACAGCAGGTACCCTGCCGACCCAATAATCTCAACCCCGTCGTAACCCGCTTGCTGAGCCAACACGGCACAGTGGGCGTGATCTGCAATTTGCTTTTCAAGACTCTCAGCATCGAGTTCGTTAGGGGTGAGCTTGCTGATACGAGAGCGAACTTTTGACGGTGCGACTAAGTTAGGGTTATGTGCAAGCGGGCCCATATGCAAAATCTGCATAATGATCTTTACGTCCGGATCCGCTCCGTGAACTGCCTCGGTCACCAACCTGTGGCCGTCAGCCTCACGCTGAGTA
Organism: Luminiphilus sp.; assembly: GCA_029251065.1. Taxonomy (GTDB): domain Bacteria; phylum Pseudomonadota; class Gammaproteobacteria; order Pseudomonadales; family Halieaceae; genus Luminiphilus. Next base: position 3,091 of record JAQXEB010000163.1, on the reverse strand, counting down.
TTCAGTTTCGATGCCGCAAAAACAGGATTCCCATTCTCGTCGTAAACCGCAACGCCACCCTCCTCATTAGGCGAAATCCCACCGGTAATAATCATTCCGATACCACCGACGGCGCGCTCCGCATAAAAGGCAGCCATGCGCTCAAAGCCATCCGGCATCTCTTCAAGACCCGTATGCATTGAACCCATAATCGAGCGATTTTTAATCGTGGTAAAACCCAGATCCAGGGGCTCAAATAGTCTAGGATAGTCAGTGGTTGTATCAATTAGCTCGGCAGTACTCACAGCAACATCTCCTCAATTTAAGCTCACCAGAGTATCAGGATCTGCGCACTTGCATAGTCGCGACCGGCAGGCAAACTAAGACAAAAGCGTAAGAGACCCAAACATGGATGTACTCAAAAGTAATAGTCCGCTCATTGTCTATCTCGATGTGAAAAGTCCTTATGCCTTCGTTTCCGTCAAACCCACATTGGCCTTAGAACGAGAACTGGGACTTCAATTTGATTGGCGGCCCTATACGCTCGATATTCCGAGCTACCTGGGTTCGGCTCGCAAGGAAAAGGGCGAAGTCGTTGAATCGAGTGGGCGTAGCCCCAAGATTTGGAACGCCATTCGCTACGCCTACATGGATGCGCGCCGATATGCCGAACTGCAAGGCTATACACTCAAAGGCACTGAGAAAATCTGGGACTCCAGTTTGGCCAACATGGGGATTCTATTTGTGAATCTCCACTTCCGAGATCGGATACCCGCCTACCTCGAGGCCGTTTTCCCCCCGTTTTGGCGCAGAGAACTCGACATAGAAGACATTAACGTCATCAAAGACTGCTTGAAGAAAGCCGGGGTTGATAGCTCAGACTTTCAAACATTTGTGACCCGCGCCGGTAAACAAATGCACGATCATATTCTCGATCATCGTTTCGAGGCGGGAATGTATGGTGTCCCAACTTATGTGTTGGATAACAGCGTCTTTTTCGGACGCGAACATTTGCCATATATAAGATGGGTGTTGTCAGGGAAGTTAGGGCAAGTCCCTGATGTTGGCAATGAGGTGTTTGAATGATTATCGCCTACATCGACTTCAAATCGCTGGACTGTTACTTAGCACTAGACCCCCTGGTTAAGCTTGCTCAAGACTGCACTGCGGCGATCGACTGGCGGCCCTTTGTAAGCCAAGAACGCGCACTTCCGACACGAGTGGACGATGAGAATGTGACGCATACCCACCAGAGAACTCGAGCGGAATCTGAGCTTAAACTCCAGGTTCATTACGCCGGTCTGCGCGAGATCGACGTCACGCCCCAACGTCGCCACGTCGATACAGATCAAGCGCTGATAACGCTCAGCCGTATTGAAGGGGACCAAACAGAATTTGTCCTGCGGTGCTTTGATGCCCATTGGCGTGTACAGCAGGACATCAATAACGTCGAATGGCTCGATAAAACAGTAGCTGACTGTGGTATGAGCCTGCGCGAGTCCTCACCGGACCTTGATGTCTTGCAGACGCAGGCGGAGGACGCAGGTTTATTTGACGCACCCACCTGCGTCATTGACGGTCAACTCTTTATGGGCCGGGCACACCTGCCCCTAATGCGCAGACTTCTTGAAGCGGCTACACACAACTGATCCAGACAACTACTCTAAAAACGTTGAAATTTGGTCTAGCGGCTTTTTGACAGTGGCCGCTCTGGGGACCTTCGCGTCTTCCGCCGGATGGCCTACCACCAGTAACATCGTAGGCCGCTCATTAGCGGGGCGACCCAATATTGTGCTCAAAAATTTCATGGGATTGGGCGTATGGGTCAGAGTTGCTAGACCAACATTGTGCAAGGCCGTGATTAAAAGGCCCGTCGCAATGCCGACCGACTCAGGCACGTAATAGTTTTTCTGTTTGGCGCCCGACGGGTTAAGACTGTAACGCTCAGCAAAGACCGCAATCAACCAAGGCGCCGTCTCTAAAAATGGCTTCTGTGCGTCAGTGCCAAGCCCTTGTAAGTCTTCTAGCCATTGGTCACCGGCTTTCCCGTCGTAAAACGCTCGCTCCTCAGCTTCTGCTGCCCAGCGGATCTGCTGCTTAATGTGCGGATCGCTCACACACACAAAGTGCCAAGGCTGATGATTAGCTCCTGACGGTGCTGAGCCTGCGGTGAGAATACACGCTTGGATAACATCCCGCGAAATAGACTCGCTAGAGAAGTGTCGAACCGTTCGACGACGCGAGACAAACTCATAGTGTTGTGTCGCTCGAAGCAGCATCTCTTCAAGACCCATTGGGTCAGGAGCAGACAGAGGCACAGGATCAAAGTCATATTTCATAGGCTTGCTTGAGTGTCAGTGGTCTCCTCGCCCACTCTAGCACTGCCGGTCGATGGCAGCGCACCTCTTAAACGGGCAAAAAAGTAAAAGGGCAAAAAAGTTGAAATTAAACAAGCCGCGAACCATGCTTAATTAACAGTCATAGAATCTAGGGAAACCAATGTCCACAAATGTAGCGTGGCGTATTAGTGATGTCTTAAAAACGGCGAAGGATAAGCAGGTTGGTTTTAAAGCGAGTTATTTCATGGCGTTTGTCGCTTATATGGCGATATCAGTCGTGATTGAATTGACTCGCGAATGGGTGTTTGGCTCGTCGGACGACGGCTCTGTGACAGCCGTTGTGGCGGAAGCGGTCATTGCACTGCTGATGATGCCTTTGGGGGTTGGCCTCGGTCTTCTCGGCATACGACGGGCGTCCGGCCGTGATACGCCCGTCAGTACGCTTTGGGAACCCTACACAATGGCTGTCCCACTACTGATTATGTTCATCTTAATGGGGGTACTGATCGTCGGCGGCTTATTACTGTTGATACTGCCCGGCATTTACCTAGCAATCGCCTACTCGTTTGCACCGTATCTCATCATTGAAAAACGCTTGGGCGTTTGGGAGTCGCTAGAGACATCGCGCAAGGCGATCACACAGTATTGGTGGCGCTACTTCGGCTTGATGCTCGTAAGCGGCCTACTGGTCATCGCTGGAATAATCCCGCTGTTTATCGGGCTGATCTGGGTATTACCCCTCATTACCATTGCGGCGGGCGAAGTCTTCGTTG
>JAQXEB010000162.1 GCA_029251065.1 Luminiphilus sp. | reverse complement strand
ACAATCGCAAAGAACACCACTAAAAGCGCAGTGAACGGTAACGCCTCCTCGAAGGCGTGCCCAAGCTTGTGTTCCTCGACAATGCCGTTAAAAGCAGTGAGTAGCACAATGACCATTAAGCCGATGAGGCCTACCGCAGCCAAGTGTAAGGCGAGACCCACAACGAGCACGCCAGCAACCAGCGCTTGAATGACCAGTCGAGCATTTGAGGCCGGTGTCGCTTTAGCATTCTCTTGCTCTTGGAATGCTTCAAGTACTGTCCGCACACGAGGCGGCAACTCCGCGCCGTAACCCAATATTTTTGTTTGCTCAAGCAACAGACAGGTCAGCAAACCCGCCGCTAAAACAGGCATCGTAATCGGCGCCATGAGTAGGAAGAACTCGACGAAATCCCAGCCCGCTACCGTGGCAATCAGAAGGTTCTGAGGCTCACCAACCAGCGTGCACACGCCGCCCAGAGCCGTACCGACGGCACCGTGCATCAGCAAGCTTCTGAGGAACGCTCTGAACCCCTCTAAATCAGTCTCGTTTTCCGCCTTCACGGCCTCGTCAGTGGTGTGATCGTGTTGCGAATCGTCAAAGACCGTTCCCGAGGCCACCTTGTGATACACCGTGAAGAACCCCACACCCACGCTGATCAGCACAGCGGTCACCGTCAGAGCATCCAAAAACGCAGACAGCACGGCTGCCACTAACGAAAACAGGAGCGACAATAACTTCTTGGACTTAACGCGCAGTAAAATCTTGGTAAAAATATAAAGGAGCAACTCCTTCATGAAGTAAATACCCGCAACCATGAACATCAGTAGCAAAATGACTTCAAAGTTTGCCTCAGCCTCGTGAAATACGGTTTGAGGCTCGGCTAAGCCAATGGCGACGGCCTCAATGGCCAACAGACCGCCGGGCTGAAGTGGGTAACACTGCAGCGCTAGGGCAAGTGTGAAAATAAATTGCCCAATGAGCACCCACCCTGTAATGAAGGGGCCTGCCGTGTACAGCAAAATGGGGTTAACAATTAAAAACGCAATAATTGTCTTTTTGTACCAATCGGGCGAAGCGCCCAAGAAATTACTCCAATAAGGGTTACCTACCGCGCTATTCATACAACATCGTCCTTTTTATGGTGAGTGTTACGGCGCTTTGAACACGTGTGAGTTACGCAGCCAACCCTCGATTGGACGAGTGACTGCCGTAGGCAGGTTATACGAACAACGGATTGATTGAAAAGACGTTTTGGACGATCCAAGGCGTAACACCTTGAGCGCAGAGGATGCTCTGACCTAGACTGTGCGCCAAAGGAGTATTCTATGTTGGATTTCGTAAGGCCCACCGGTCCCGCAGGTCCCAGTGACTTAGTTTGGGCTTTTCAAGGGCGCAACCTGATCGGAGAGCTGATGGGAGAGCAGGGTGCGCCCATTCCACTCGCTCAGTTAGAGTCGGATTTTGATCGTGTTTCTGGACTGACGCCGGTGGGTTTGCTTAACAAGAGGCCCGTCTATGCCTGCTCGGTGGAAACGAGCGCCATGGACATGATGAAGTACACGAGTGGGAACTTGTTTGCACTGTTGGGGCGCATATCCACGACAAGCTTCGACATTGTCGGGAGAGCGTATCAACTTCTGACCTGGGATCGAGAGCACGCTTACTGTGGTCGTTGTGGCGGAGTGACAGCACTCGCCGATAAGGGACAGAGTCGATGCTGTAACGCGTGCAACCTTAGTGTTTACCCCCGATTATCGCCCTGTGTAATTATGCTGGTCACTCGGGACAATGAGTGCTTGCTCGCTGCGGGCGCAGGTGCCAATCGCCGCTTTTACAGTTGCCTTGCGGGTTTTGTTGAGCCGGGAGAGTCGTGTGAGCAAGCCGTCCAAAGAGAGGTCATGGAGGAGGTCGGCCTCACCGTTGATGACATTCGTTATCATGGGTCGCAGCCTTGGCCCTTTCCAGGACAGTTAATGCTCGGCTTTACTGCACGCTGGACAGGTGGCGAGATCAACATTGATCCGGAAGAGATTGATGAGGCGCTGTGGTGTAAACCTGATAACCTTCCACCGATTCCACCCGCCTTTTCAATCGCAGGCCAATTAATCAACTCGTTTTTGTCATCACAGAAGTAGGAATTATCTCTTGGAATTTTTGTATGAAATAGGGTTGTTTGCAACTCAAACGCTACTCATCGTGGTGGCGATCATTGCGGTTATTCTCGTTATTGCTGCGAGTGCCGGCCACAAGAATAAGACTGCAGACGAAGGGTATATCGAAGTCCGATCCATTAATGATCGCTTTGACGCCTACAACGCCACCATTCGTGAGCTCTCTGACACCGAGCAGACGTCAAAGCTTCGAGCGAAGTTAGAAAAAAAGGCCGACAAAGAAAGGGCCAAGTCAGATAAGGCACGGGCCAAGGCGGCCTCCAAGACGGCGACTGATGCGTTAGAGATTACCAGTGACAAGCCCCGAACCTTTATTTTGGACTTTGAGGGCGACACTATGGCGTCACAAGTCGATGCCTTAAGAGAAGAAATTTCAGCGGTCTTACCCAATGCCCAAGCGGGAGACAATGTTCTTTTGCGCTTAGAAAGCCCTGGCGGCGTTGTCCATGGCTATGGCCTGGCAGCTAGCCAACTCACTCGCATTCGAGACGCGGGCGTCAATTTGGTCATCGCGGTCGACAAGGTTGCCGCAAGCGGAGGATACATGATGGCCTGCGTCGGCGATCGAATTATCGCCGCACCCTTCGCTGTCCTTGGTTCGATTGGCGTTGTTGCCCAACTGCCTAACTTTCATCGCTTACTAAAGAAAAACGACGTTGATGTAGAGCAGTTCACTGCGGGTGAGTTTAAACGCACCGTCACTATGTTTGCGGAGAATACCGATAAAGGTCGCCGGAAGTTCGAATCTGAACTCGAAGACACTCATGATCTATTCAAGCAGTTTGTTCTCGAAAACCGACAAGCACTTGATATTGATAAGGTTTCTACAGGGGAGGTCTGGTACGGCAGACAAGCAGTGGCGGTGGGGCTCATTGATGAGATTACGACATCTGACGCCTACTTGTTGCAGATCGCTGAGGATCGCGAACTGATCGAGGTTCGCTATAAACGCAAGCAGCGACTCGCTGAGCGGATCGGGGTCGGCGCAGAAGCGGTTATTGATCGTCTCGCCCTCCGTGTTTGGAAGCGTATTTCCGACCGACGGTTCCTCTAGCCTCAGCTGTGGCAATGAGCGGACCGATTCACAGACACCCAAGTGGCGATGTTAATGACTAGGACACAATCTTGAACCACCCTAAGCTGTTCTCTCTCGAGCACAAAGTTGCATTAGTAACGGGTGCTTCAAGTGGATTAGGTGAGCATTTCGCCGAAGTCCTTGCTGCGGCCGGCGCAACGGTGGTTTTAGCCGCACGACGAACCGATAAACTCGCCAATGTCGTTTCGAGGATCGAGGCGGCGGGGGGCTGTGCCTGCGCACTGAATATGGACGTGACCTCTGCCAAGAGTGTTCAGCAGAGTTTTAAGCAACTGGACGAGATGTTCGAAACACTCGACATCGTGGTCAACAATGCGGGCATCGCCAGTGCGCCTACGCGGTTTGTCGATGCAGAAGAGGCGCAATGGGCGGCTGTGCTTGACGTCAATCTGAAGGGCGCGTGGCGAGTGGCCCAAGCCAGTGCGACACGTATGAAGCGTCAGCGCAGTGGCTCTATCGTCAATACGGGCTCGATCTACAGCCACGTCTCCGGCAATCAAAAAGCCGACTACAACGTGTCAAAGGTAGCGATCGACCAGTTAACCAAAAATATGGCAATCGAGCTCGCCCGCTCAGGAGTCCGCGTCAACTCGCTGTGTCCGGGTTACTTTGCAACTGCGATCAACGAAGAGGAGTTCAATTCGGACCGGGGGAGGGCCTACATACAGCGTCTGCTCCCTCAACGAGTAGGCGAATTCAGCGAGTTAACGGGGCCTTTGCTGTTGCTCGTAAGCGATGCAGGCTCCTACATGAACGGCACATCGTTAATCGTTGACGGCGGATCCGTCCTAGGACCTATTTAGCGCTCAACGGACCAGTCAGTCCGTCAAGTCAGCGCTCGCGTGCTGACCCGGAAAAATATCCTGGATGTCCCGAGTGCCTGCAGCCCCTAGCTTGTTAACGGGCAGGTACAAAATTGGTTCTCCCGTAATGGGATGGCGTGGCAGAGTGCCCCCGCGAACGTTGACCTGAAGAGACGGTAACATCAACTTTGGGGGGCCAAGTCCTGCATCCCGCTGGCAGCGCATTGTGACAAATGAGGCCTCTGATACGGTTTCGTTAACGTGGACGTTGTGGTCTCGGTGCGTTTTGATCGACGCGACGTACTGCAGTGACCGTCCGTTAGGCTGGTAGTCATGGCACACAAACACGCGTGTCGTCTCTGGAAGTCGCAAAAGGCGCTGTATTGATCGGTATAAACTGCGCGCATCACCCCCTGGGAAGTCGCACCGCGCGGTGCCTGTGTCGGGCATAAAGAGCGTATCACCAGCAAACAGCGCATCACCAATCAGGTAGGCGACGCAGGCTGGCGTGTGTCCGGGAACATGCAGCACCCGAATATCGAGGCAGCCAAACGTGAGCGTGCGTTCATCTTCAAGCAGAATATCGAACTGCGAGCCACCCGGCGCAAGCGGCGACGCATCAGAGTAGATCTCGGCGACAGCAGACTGAACTTCTGTAATTTCTGCCCCAATTCCAACCAATCCACCCAGATTCTGTCTGAGGTAATGAGCACCACTAAGATGATCCGCGTGTACGTGCGTTTCTAAGATGTAAGCCACACTAAGACGGTTTTCCCTGACATAGCGCACCACGGTGTCGGCACTCACTTTGCTGACTGCGGCTGAGGACGAATCGTTATCGAGGACCGGATCGATGATCACGCAGTGCCGAGTGCCTGGTGAAGTCACGACGTAGGTCAAGGTCGAGGTCGCTGCATCAAAGAAGGCCTCGACGTGAGGAGCAGTTGCTGCAGTCTTGGCGACGTTAGGAAAAGGTTCATCCATAAGTAGAGTAGTGCACCAAATCGTCTTAAGGTCCGAGCATAGCGAGGTCGTCGTTTGATTCCCACCTTACTGCGCATAATGTATATTATGTTAAATTAGCAGTGTAACAAAGCCGTCCAACCTGCACACACCCGTCTACTGTGGATCTGAGCCTAACTGCGATACTCTACACGTGACATTCAACGGATGACTGAGTGTCTCTGGTTTCCAACCCTATTACCGACGAGATTACGGCATGGTTGCACGAGTTTTTACAGCACTAGCTTCAGTTCTGCTCTCCCTCAGCTATCACAGTCATGCGACAGCACTGACGTCCACAGCAGAGCAGTCTGAGACACTACGCGCACTGATTGAGAAGCTCGAGGACAGTCACTACGTAGATCGGCGCTACAACGATGCGATGTCGAGGGAACACCTCAACAGTTATCTCGAACGGCTTGATCCCTCCCACCTCTACTTCACAGCGCGCGACATTGCTGATTTTGACTGGCTCGCGACAGTACTCGACGACCAGGGCCGCAAGGGTAATGTCACCGCGTCGTTTGAGATTTTCAACCGTTATGAAGTCCTTGCAGGTGCGCGTCTCGACGAGGTCATCGACACGATGGATGTGCGTGTCGGCGAGTTCGACTTTGAGGTCGATGAGTTTATCGCCTCAGATCCCACCGAGCGCGACTGGGCGGTGAGCACCGCCGAACTCGATGATCGATGGCGCAAGCGGATAAAAAACCAGGTGCTCGGTTTAAGGCTGGCTGACAAGGCCCCTGGCGACATCGCGCCTACGCTCAGGAAGCGTTACGAGAACCAGCGGTTGCGGCTCAGCCAATACAACGCACAGGATGTGTTCGCGGTCTATGCCAACGCCCTTACCTCTCAATTTGGTCCTCACACCAGCTACTTTTCGCCACGAAGTGCGGAGAATTTTGACATCGACATGAAGCTGAGTCTCGAGGGGATCGGCGCCGTTTTACAAAACGAAGATGAATACGTAAAGGTCGTCCGCGTTGTGCCAGCGGGTCCAGCGGACAAGCAAAGCAACCTCAAGGCCTCGGAGCTCATCGTTGCCGTCGGACAAGGCAATGAG
>JAQXEB010000161.1 GCA_029251065.1 Luminiphilus sp. | reverse complement strand
CAACGACGAAACATCAGCACTCATGAGTACCTTTTGACTTTTACGGTCTGTGACAAGGACCCCAATGTTGTCTCCAAGTGTATTAAACCCTGCGTCTTCCACCCCTACTTTGGCAATTGTAATGGTCACGACATCAGAAAGGGCCTGGCTATAACACGGCAACTGGGGCGCCTTAAGCGGGATCTCACACCAATCTGATACGCGACTTGAACCGCCTGACTTATAATCAATCACTACCCGATCTCCGGTGGCGAGTCTGTCAACACGATCTGCTTTCAAACTCAAGGTCAGGCCTTCACAGTGCCAGTCGAGCGGCTCTTCGGTAAGTTCGACCTCAAAGGGGACTGTGCGCTGGCGTTCAATCGTTACCCAATCGACCAATGCTCGAGTCAGTCGCGCAACTTCCAAGTCCAGCGCGGGCAGCCCCACTCGATCTCTGACTGCGTCTCTTATGTCGTTGACGGCCGCGTTAGCAGCATCATGAGCCGCATTGTGCGCGGCACTCGAACCGAGTGCCGCTAACGCATCACTGCTGCGGATTCTGTTAAAGAGAAATTGAAGCGCCTGATGCAAAATGCCGCCCCGCTCCCCGGCGGTCAGTCCGCGACTTGCAGGCTCTAGCGCCGCCAGCCCCAGTCTGTATTTTAGGTGCGCCTTCATAGGACACACGGACTGAGCCTCAAGCAGCCCAACCCCACCGGCCTGCTTTTTGGGTAGCACCACAGGCAGTCCGATGTCGTCACTGACCCACTCTAAATCGGCAGAAGACGCCCGATCTACTGGCGAACCCGGGCGAGGCAAACCTAATTCAGCACTATCGCAGTAACGGCTGGGCAGGTTGGTCATTCCGTCGGACACCTGATGGTACGTCATGACTGTTGGCGCAGCACTGGCAAGGTTCCCAAGCAAGCGCGCTGTAGTGTGATGCGAGAAATCTTCGTCAGCCACCTGAATGTCGAAGTCACGCACGATTTTCCAGGGCAAAAAACTCAATGCGGCAGGTTTTTCAGGAACGCTTTCGGAAGTACTACCAACCACGCGAACTGCACCAAATGACAGCCCTAATGTGTCACCTAAAGACATCACTTGGAGCAAAGACTGGTCGGTCTGAGGTTGAAATAATCGCTTGTTGAGAACCGATTGTAATCGGTCCAGAAAAATCGAGAGTCCAAAAGATCCGGTATCAACGGGACTGACTTCAAGTGCATCAAAGACGCCGTCGTAGAGATCGAGTTGCTGGTACTCAAGTGAATCCAAGCCCGACGCATTTGGCCAGCCCACGTCCTGAAGGAGCTGCGTGATTCTTACACGCCAGTCTTGCGCCTCCAGCCTCAGACTCGCGAGGCGATCGACGCGTGCTTTTGACAAACCCCTTGCAAGTGGCGAGTCCTCCGTCGCTCTAGAAAGCTCCCATAACAGGGAATTGAGATCAAATTCGCCTCGCTTCGTGCGAAACAGCGCGGTCAGGATTTGACCCTTGTCATTGAGTTCCCGATCGTTCCAAGCAAAAAATGGTGACCTCACGAGTGCTGATATTTCGTGACGATCAAGCCCATGTGTAATGAGCTTAAGCAGTAGCACTGCGTCTCGAAACATCGGGACCTTGCTGAGTTCAATTCCGCGACTGAAGTTCACTGGCAGGTCGGTAAAGACACGATCGCTTACACCAAAAAACGATCGTAAGTGATGCTCAAGAAGCGCACGATCACGCTGATAATCAGACAGAATGATGACGGCTTGTCGATTCTCCTCATGCTGCTTCTGACCCCACCGCGCAGCCTCTTTGATCTCAATCTCTCGAGTATCAAACAAGAGCGTTGGCAAGGGCGACGTTAGAACCTCAGAGCGAAACCAACGAACCTGGTGAAATCGCCCTGTAAAGGCGTGCCTCAGTGCGGGGGTCATCGGCTCCTCCGACAAGAACCACAACCCCGCATCTTTCGGGTGGCCCGCCTGGGCGATGACGTCAGCAATGTCTTCGACCATTAACCAGCCCTCGGTCTTGAGGCGCATGTCAATGTGATCTACCCAACTCAGGAAGCATGCCGTATCAGACTCCATTTCAAAGCTCGCTCTGACAGAGTCCGAAGACAGCGGAACCCTGTGTGCTTTTAAGATCGAGCGACACCGAGCGCCTAGCTTGCTCGCAGTTTCAGGCTGGATAAGACTAAAGTGCGGACTTGCCGCTATTTGCGCAGACACAACTTGATGCCACAGGGTCTCTGCCTCGGCGAGTGACAACAGCCGCTTCGGCTGTTCATCGCTTTCAGCGATCGCTTCCCAGGTGCTCGTCAACCAACGCTCTACCGAAAAGATACGAGGCGTCGTCGCCACCACGTCGCGGCTTGATCCGGACGCCCTCTTCAGTTGACGCGCTAACCGCTGAGTCGCCGTCACGATCGTTACACCGTCTGCTAAGGCGCGTTGAATATCAGCTGGGGTCGGTAATGGCGAGGCGATGAAATCATTCATTCACACGTTATACAGGAACCAGGTTAACGATTAAATTCGAGCGCATCGACGGTCCCAGCCATGACTCAGAGCGCCGATCACGGTATGCTCCGCGACTTCAAAAACTGTGTGCTAATACCTTGATGAGTAAATCCGCTGTCCATAATGTCAATGTCGCGTCGCAAAAGGCGCTAATAGCGCCTTCGGTGCTGCGCTCTTCGGTCCCCGTCGATGATGCGACGTTCGAGTTTGTCACCCAGTCACGGGCGGTCATCAGTGATATTTTAGATCGCAAAGACCCCCGCTTAGTGGTCGTTGTTGGGCCCTGCTCTATCCACGACTGTGAGGCGGCCCTCGCCTACGCACAGAATCTCAAAGCGCTTTCTGAACGCGTTAAAGACACGATCTATATTGTCATGCGCGTCTACTTCGAGAAGCCCCGCACAACAACGGGCTGGAAAGGCCTGATCAATGACCCACACCTGGATGACTCATTTGATATTGAAGCGGGTTTGAGGATTGGACGAACACTGCTTCGCGATCTGTTGCAGATGGGACTGCCGACGGCCACAGAAGCGCTAGACCCCATTACGCCGCAATATTTACAGGACTTAATCAGTTGGTCCGCCATTGGAGCACGAACAACTGAATCTCAAACGCACCGAGAAATGGCCAGCGGCCTTTCCTCTGCGGTTGGGTTCAAAAACGGAACGGACGGCAGTCTCGACGTGGCCATTAACGCCCTAAAGTCAGTGCAGCACCCGCATCGCTTTTTGGGCATCAACTCTGAGGGCGTCGTGTCGGTTTTTGAGACTCGAGGGAACAGTTACGGCCATGTGGTCTTGCGCGGCGGGTCAAGCGGTCCGAACTATCAGAGCGCTCAAATAGCCCGTTGTGAGCAGGCCCTTGCGAAAGCGGGCTTACCCGAGAATATTATGGTCGATTGTAGCCACGCAAATTCAAGCAAAGACCACAATAAACAAGCGCTGGTAACCCAAGACGTTTGCGATCAAATACTCAAAGGCAATCGGTCGATTATCGGTTTAATGCTGGAAAGTCACATCAATGAGGGCAGGCAAGACATTCCAATGGACCTCAGCAACCTAGCATACGGGGTGTCGGTCACCGACGCCTGCATGAGCTGGGAAATGACTGAAACGACCCTAATAGAGCTTGCCGATGCGTTAAGGGACACGCTCCCAGAGCGCGTTTAATAGTAGGAGTTTGATCGATCCGTGTGATCTGTCATATCACGGACGCCGGCAAGTTCGGGGATTTGCTCAGTCAGTGTCTTTTCTACACCGTCCTTGAGCGTAATGCTCACCGCACTGCATCCCTGGCAGCCCCCGCCAAAGCGAAGAATTGCAATTTGGTCGTCGGTGACCTCCACGAGCGAAACGTCACCACCGTGTGCCGCCAATGACGGATTGACCTCGTTGTACAGCAGGTAATTTATACGGTCCTCTATGGGGCTATCGACATCGACTCTCGGCATCTTCGCATTGGGGGCCTTAATGGTCAGTTGCCCACCCATCTTGTCGGTCGCATAATCAACAACCGCATCTTCCAAAAATGGAATGCTTCTCGCCTCTATCCAGGCGGTAATGGGCGCAAAATCATGCTCTTCATCGGTCTCCTGCATGTCACCTTCTCGACAGTAGGCGATGCACGTTTCGGCTTTGGGTGTGCCGGGGCTATTAATAAAGACCCTGACCCCTAATGCATCGGCTTGTTTTTCGAGCAACTCTTTAAGATAAAAGCGAGCAGATTCAGTGATCGTTACCATAGTGTCCTCCGAGACAGGTCTGCAGATTACCAGAACTTTCAGTACTTAAATGTCTGTCTTGAATAATTTGTCCCACAAACTACACTGCCAGCGTTGAATCAACGAGATATTAGAACGTGCCGAAGATACTTCGAGTCGTGCAAAGCACGCTCGCCGCCGCGATCGGTGTTCAAAGTAAGAAAAACCGTGAGCGTGATTTCGAGGAAGGAAACGCCGGCACTTTTATTGTTGCCGGCATCCTATTTACGGTGCTTTTTGTCGCCACGATTGTCGTCGTGGTCAGCGCAGTGACGCCTTAAGCGGGCAGTCCAGACAGCCACTCGACGACGCCGAGAATGGCAACCGCCAGAACAACTACGGCTACGACGGCATCCGCCGTACTGTCGTCCATATTACTTTTTGACATGTATCCCCCAGATAATGAGCGAAAGCGGCGTTAAAGCGCCGCTTCGAGTTCAGGAAGCGCTGAGAAAAGATCAGCAACAAGACCGTAGTCTGCCACCTGAAAAATCGGTGCGTCCTCGTCCTTATTAATCGCCACAATGACTTTACTGTCTTTCATTCCAGCCAAGTGTTGGATGGCCCCTGAAATCCCCACGGCAATATACAAGTCTGGCGCGACAATTTTTCCGGTTTGACCCACTTGATAATCATTAGGAACAAACCCGGCATCAACGGCGGCGCGTGAAGCACCGATCGCCGCATTCAACTTGTCAGCAATGCCTTCAAGCATGGAGAAATTATCGCCATTCTGCATGCCACGTCCACCCGAAATGACCACCGATGCCGCCGTGAGCTCTGGTCGATCAGATACCGCAACCTCCTCACCTACAAAGCGCGAAACGCCTGCATCATGCGCACCATCAACCTGCTGTACGACGGCAGTACCGCCCTCGGCAGCGACAGCGTCAAACGCAGTTGTGCGCACAGTGATGACCTTTTTAGCATCAGAGCTTTTTACGGTCGCCATGACATTTCCCGCATAAATCGGCCGTTCAAACGTGTCTGCGTCTATGATTCCTGTAATGTCTGAAATCTGCGCAACATCGAGTAACGCAGCGACGCGTGGCATAAAGTTCTTACCATTCGCCGTAGCAGCGGCCATGACGCAATCGTAACCCGCAGCCAGATCTGCGATCGCAAGACTGACATTTTCTGCCAGCTGATGCTCGTAGACCACGTTATCGGCACTCAGCACACCAGTAACACCGGCGACCGACGCAGCGGCATCAGCAACACCCTGGCATCCACTGCCGACGACGAGAATATCTACATCACCACCAAAGTGTTGCGCAGCGGCTACAGCATTTAACGTCGCGGGCTTCAGCGACTCGTTATCGTGTTCTGCAACAATTAACGTTTTCATTAAATCACCTTCGCTTCGTTCTTGAGCTTGTCGACCAGCTGCTCAACCGATTCTACCTTGATGCCGGCTGATCGCTCTGCTGGCGGCTTTACACTGACCAATGTGACGTGCGACTTCACCTCTACGCCCAAATCTGAAGGCGAAAACGTCTCAAGCGGCTTTTTCTTGGCCTTCATGATGTTCGGCAGTGACGCGTATCGTGGTTCGTTTAGACGTAAGTCCGTCGTGACAATTGCGGGTAGCGTCAACTCAACGGTCTGAAGTCCACCATCAACCTCGCGTATGACCTGAACAGTGCCGTCGCCCACATTAACCTCTGACGCAAATGTACCCTGCCCCATCCCAGTTAAGGCGCCGAGCATTTGCCCCGTCTGGTTGTTGTCTCCGTCGATCGACTGCTTGCCTAAAATGACCAGGTCGGGCGACTCTGCTGTAATCACGCCCTTGAGTAATTTGGCGACCTCAAGCGGTTCGGGTCGACCTTCGGCCTCGACGTGAACGCCGCGATCGGCCCCCAGTGCGAGCGCCGTACGGATCTGTTCTTGGCAACTCTTATCGCCGATTGACGCGACAACGACTTCAGAAGCCGTGCCTGCCTCTTTCAGACGCACCGCTTCTTCAACCGCAATTTCACAGAATGGGTTTATCGCCATTTTAACGTTGTTGAGCTCCACATCCGAGCCATCGGACTTGGCGCGCACCTTTACGTTGTAATCCACAACGCGCTTCACTGCGACGAGTACTTTCATAGCATCTCCACTGAAAGTTAACGTGTTTAAAATTCTTAGTGATCAGAGATCAAATTGTTGCTCGCATTACTACACCTGCGAGGCGCGATACTTTAACATACTGCAAGTTCAAAAAAGTGATTGGCTGTGCATATTTTACGTGGATAGAGCCTATTGCGCTTGTTAATTGGAGGTGTGTTTTGGAACGCGAATCGATGGAATTTGACGTGGTAGTCGTCGGCGCAGGCCCTGCAGGGTTGTCGGCAGCTATTAAACTCAGTCAGTTGGCTCAAGAACAAGAGCGTGAAATCAGTGTGTGCGTCGTGGAAAAAGGGTCCGAAGTTGGCGCTCATATTCTTTCGGGTGCTGTACTTGAGACCACCGCGCTCGATGAACTATTGCCCGATTGGGGCTCAATGGGTGCACCGCTCAATACCGCGGTGACAGAAGACGTCTTTTATTACTACACGTCGGGCAAGTCGGCTGCAAAAATCCCCAATTTGTTGTTGCCTCCCCCGGTCCACAACCACGGGAACTACATCGTCTCGATGGGCAACGTCTGTCGCTGGCTCGCAGAGCAGGCGGAAAATAATGGTGTTGAGGTTTACCCGGGCTTCGCTGCGTCCGAAGTGCTGTTTAACGACGACGGTTCTGTCAAAGGGATCGCGACGGGTGACATGGGCATTAGTGCCACGGGGGAGCAAAAAGATTCTTTCATGCCGGGAATGGAGCTGCATGCTAAGTACACTTTGTTTGCTGAGGGTTGTCGCGGACATTTGGGAAAAGAGCTCATCGCACATTTTGGGCTTGATGAAGGTAAAGACCCTCAACATTACGGAATCGGTATCAAAGAGGTTTGGCAGATCAAACCTGAGCTCCACG
>JAQXEB010000160.1 GCA_029251065.1 Luminiphilus sp. | reverse complement strand
TTTGAAAAGTTCAAGGCCGGCGTACTGACGGCGCTGACAGAGCCGCCGAAAAATCTCTCGGCCGAAGCCGGTCCTTTCGTCTCGGACTGGGCTATTGAGCACTATGACTTTGACACCCGAGCAAAGCTGATTGCTGCAGTGAACGAAGCAACGCTGCAAGACGTGCAGCGTTTCTATGAAGAGACCGTTTTCAGTGATGCCTCGTCGCGCATAGTCATCCAGCTCAGGGGTAAGCGGTACTCAGAGCGTCCCTTTGCCACGGTAGAGGGTGGTGTAGTGATCGATGATATCGATAAATTCCATAATGAGATGCCTGTTCAGGGGCGCTAGCCCCAGCAATACCGCCTCAAGCCAATGTAATTATTGCCATATAGTTCTAATTTAGAACTTTGTGGAAAATTTATAAAAAAATACCTACTCTTAGAGAAGAATAATCTTTTTAAATAGTTCTTTTTTGGAACTAACAAGAGGGGTGGGGGATGAATTCAGGCTTAGATCCAGTGGAGGCGCGCGAGTGGCTCGACTCGTTGGATGCGGTGACGCGGTACAACGGTGACAAGGCATCGAGTGAGTTGATCCAGCAACTGACTGATCACGCGCGTAAGCGCGGATTAAAACTCCCAGCGGCGATCACCACCCCTTTTAAGAACACAATTAATCCTGAAGACGAGCGTGTCATGCCGGGCGACCTCTTTATGGAACGGCGCATCCGGTCACTCATTCGTTGGAACGCAATGGCTATGGTCATGCGCGCGAACGACAATGAAGATGGACTCGGCGGGCACATTTCGAGTTTTAGCTCGAGTGCGACGTTGTACGACGTGGGAATGAACTACTTTTTCCGCGGTACAGGTCACGGTCATCCGGGCGACCTTATTTTTTATCAAGGACACAGTGCTCCGGGTATGTACGCACGCTCCTACCTAGAGGGGGTTTTTAACGAGACGCATCTTGAAAACTTTCGGCGAGAAGTCTCGGGCAAAGGGCTGTCCTCATACCCGCATCCCTGGTTGATGCCCGACTACTGGCAGTTTCCAACCGTGTCGATGGGTCTTGGGCCTATTCAGGCGATCTATCAAGCCCACGTCATGAAGTATCAGCAGAAGCGCGGCCTGGTGGATCACCGAGATCGCAAGATCTGGTGTTTCATGGGCGATGGCGAATGTGATGAGCCGGAGTCATTGGGGGCCATTGGATTGGCCGGTCGAGAGCGCTTAGGAAACCTGCACTTTGTTGTGAACTGTAACCTGCAACGTCTTGACGGACCGGTGCGTGGCAACGGCAAGATTATTCAGGAGCTCGAGGGTGTTTTCCGCGGTGCCGGCTGGAACGTCATTAAAGTGGTTTGGGGTCGGCGATGGGACCCGCTGCTGGAGCGCGATAAGTCGGGATTACTACTCAAGCGAATGAACGAGGTGTGCGACGGAGAGCTGCAAAACTGTAAGTTTAACGGCGGCGCCTACACGCGCGAGCACTTCTTTGGAAAATACCCGGAAACGCTCGACTTGGTGAAAGATCTGTCAGACGACGACATTATGTACCTCAACCGGGGTGGTCATGACCCTTATAAGGTTTACGCCGCTTACGCGGCAGCGTGCGAGGAAACAGAGCGTCCAACGGTGATACTTGCCATGACGGTTAAAGGTTATGGGACCAGTGAAGCCGGTGAGGCCAGCAACGAAACACACTCGCTTAAGAAGCTCGACCTAAAGAGCCTCAAGGCCTTTAGAGACCGTTTTGGTGTGCCTATCAGCGACAAAGACTTAAAGGACGTGCCGTTTTACAGACCCCCAGAGGACAGCCCCGAAATGCGCTACCTTCGGGAGCGTCGAGCAGAGCTCGGCGGCAGTATTCCAGCGCGACGAGCGACGTCATACAACCTCCCCGTTCCAGCACAGTCCGCTTATGCTAGCCAATTAAAGGGCAGTGGTAAGCGCGAGATTTCAACGACGATGGCGTTTGTGAGGGTGTTGTCATCGCTCGTGAAAGATAAGCAAATCGGCGAGCGTATTGTGCCCATTGTGCCCGATGAGGCGCGAACCTTTGGTATGGAGGGTATGTTCAGGCAGCTTGGTATTTACTCCTCTGTCGGTCAGCAGTACACACCGCATGACGCGGGTCAGATCCTCTATTAGAAGGAAGAGGAAACCGGACAGATCTTAGAAGAGGGCATTAACGAGGCCGGCGCCATGTCCGCGTGGCTCGCGTGTGCGACGTCTTACTCCGTATCGGACTACCCGATGGTTCCCTTTTATATTTTCTATTCGATGTTTGGCTTTCAACGCATTCACGACCTGGCATGGGCCGCCGGCGACAGTCAGGCGCGGGGATTTTTGATAGGTGCGACGGCGGGTCGAACCACCCTTAATGGTGAGGGCCTTCAACATCAAGACGGACACAGTCACTTGATGGCAACCACTATTCCAAACTGTGTGTCGTACGACCCCACGTACAGCTTTGAGTTAGCAACGATTATTCGAGCGGGTATGAGCCGCATGTTTGAAAACGGTGAAAACGTTTTCTATTACATTACGACCATGAACGAGAACTATGTTCATCCTGACATGCCAGAGGGTGTGGAAGAGGGGATTGTGAAGGGGCTTTATCCCCTGAAGACGTCCTCGGGTGCGGGGAAGCATCGCGTGCAGTTAATGAGTGCGGGCACGATTATGCGCGAAGTCGAAGCGGCCGCCGTGATCCTTGAGCGTGACTATGGTGTTGCTGCCGACATTTGGAGCATGACCAGTGTGAATGAGTTGGCGCGTGAGGGGAGCAAAATTGTCCGCCACAATATGATGAATCCGGCTGAGGAGCCTCAGATTCCTTACGTGACGCAGTGTTTGGCTGCGACTGAAGGCCCGATTATTGCCGCAACTGACTACATGCGAGCCCACACAAATCAGCTCCGCGAGTTTATGCCCCGCGCATTTACAGTGTTGGGTACCGATGGTTTTGGGCGCAGTGACACTCGCGCACAGCTCAGAGAATTCTTTGAGGTCGATCGCCGATACGTCGTTTTGGCGGCAATGACTGCGCTGGCCGACGAGGGGGCTATCAAGCGCGGTGAGGTGGCGAAGGTTATGGTCGATCTTGGTATTGATCCCACGAAACCTGATCCAACAACGGTTTAACCAAGGCGAGACGTTATGGTGAATCATACAATTGTTGTTCCCGATATTGGCGGTGCCGAAGGCGCAGAAGTTGTGGAGTTGCTGGTGGCTGTCGGTGACGC
>JAQXEB010000159.1 GCA_029251065.1 Luminiphilus sp. | reverse complement strand
GTCACCGTTCGCGTAGACGAGATTTTAGAGGCTTCACCAAGCCGGATTCTGCCGCGATGTGCATCACACAGCTCCGGCGTCTGCGGTGGTTGTCCATGGATGTTTGTGGATTACGACGCGCAAGTTGAACAAAAGCATCGCCGTCTTGAACGCAGCTTGCTGCGGCTTGGACACGTTGAAGCGAAGCGCGATTTTGTAATGGCCCCGAGGCCCTTTGAATATCGAAATCGCGCTCAATTTAAATCAGACGGCAAGGCCCTAGGATATGTGGCTTTGGGGACTCATGATATTGCCGATATCGCCGAGTGTCCCATTCTAACGCCTACCAACAATCGCAAGCTTCGTGCCTTGCGGACCGCACTACCGAATCCGGCATGGACGCCGAGTAAGAAACGTCAGTGGACAACGATCGATATTGATGACGCACGTGAGCGCGCTCTGATCGATCAGCGACAACCTTTTCGGCAGGGAAATTCTGACCAAAATTCGTTTATTATCAATTGGTTAGAGAGTTATATTTCCGCGTTAGATGAGGTCGATTCCATCGTCGAACTGTTCTGTGGTTCAGGTAATTTTACTCAAGTTCTTGCTGAGACCTCCTCGGCCCGCATTGTCGCCGTAGAGGGCGACGATGTCTCTATTGCCAAATTGACAGCGCAAGGCCTCAGGGGGGTCACAGGGGTTCGCGCGAATCTTTTTTCTGAGTCCGACATCCGCACTTTAATGCCCAAAATTAATGGCCGTTTGGGTGTGGTGATGGATCCTCCGCGCGAGGGATTAAAGGAGCGAGCGGCATTGACGACGCTGTTCTCCAGTGCCCAGTGGGTCGTCTACATCGCTTGTGATCTGGCCACCTGGGAGCGCGACTCCGGGTTTTTGTCAGACTGTGGTTTGTCACTTCAAGAGGCCCGTGGGTTAGACATGTTTCCCCAAACACCCCACATGGAAATTCTGTCAGTCTTTACGCGTGCCTAAGCGTGCGATCCAAAAGGAATTCGCGCACGGCCTTGAAATTTCCTCGGTAAATGATTTCGCGCTGCTTAGATTTCAGCTGATAGTCGTACATGGGGTCGTAGTAGTCTCTGAGCAGTATTTCGATCCATTCCTTGTGAGGTTCAGGATCGCCTGAGTTGTGCGCCGCTAAAGCCTGTTCTAGGACCTCGGACAGTTGTTCGAAGCGAGGATTACCCAGCCGTTTTCTGATGTTGCTCAGACTGGCTCGAAGCGATTCGGAAAAGGCAATAAATGCCAAATCTTTTGAACCGGCCTCTCTAAGGTGGTCCTCATAATTACTCAGAATATAGTTTTCCCAAGAGTGGTGCACACGCTCCAGAAGTGTCGCTTCAACAACAACAAGCGGTGACTCTCGCATCTTGGCTTGTAGATTTAAAGGCAGCGCACAACGCCCGATCAAACGACTTTCGTCCTCCAGAGCGATGGTTTTTTGCTGGTTATGGTGGAGTCTTAAGAGCGCAAGAGAGATCTGGTTTTCAAAGTCGATTTGCGTAGGCTGAGGCACTATTCGTCGTCCGAACGCGCTGCCTCTGTGGTGAGCCAGTCCCTCTAGATCGATGCAAGGGAGGTTAGATCCGTCCTCTGAGGTGACTAAAAGCGAGGTTTTAGCAGATCCAGTTTTCCCCCCTAAAACGAGCGTCCGTGTGTGCTTAAGCTGTGTGTCGAATGCGTCGATCATGAAACGTCGGAGTGCTTTATACCCGCCGTCAATGATCGGCACCTTAACGCCGGCCTCTGCCAGCCACGTCTGGGCGGTTTGCGATCGAAGCCCTCCACGCAAGCAATAAAGCACGGAATCCGGATCTCGTATCGTGGCAGCAACCCATAGCGCGATGCGCGCTTCCTTGGACTTGCCGGAGACAAGTTCATGGCCGAGTGCGATGGCGGCGTCCTCGCCGTGCTCGGCGTAGCATGTTCCAACGCGCGTGCGCTCATCGTCGGTCATCAACGGAAGATTGATCGCCGCGGGAAAGCTGCCACGTGAAAATTCAATGGGTGCCCTCATGTCGATCAGTTGGCGGCCGCTGATCAAGAGCGATGCGAACTGCGCCTGGGTAACCTGGTCCGTCGTATGATTATTCATGCAACGTTAATACGGACTCGAGACCTGACTGTGCGCAGAGATGGCCAATCGGCTCGCAAGGGAGACCCATTTCACGCAATACCGTGGTCACCGCGTCGACCGACGTTGGTCGTACGGATACGAGGAGCCCACCGCTGGTTTGGGGGTCACACAAAATCGCTTTTTGATGATCATCAAGCCTGGGTAAGTGTTGCTTTACCGATGCGTAGTTCCGATGGGTTCCTCCGGGGACGCAGTCTTGATCAATGTAGCCCTCAAGATTGGGAAGCCTTGGAATAGCAGCGTAACTCAGCTGTGCATCGAGCTCACTGGCACTCATGATTTCTGCGAGATGGCCTGCGAGGCCAAATCCCGTCACATCGGTCAGTGCCGTAACCCCACTTATTTCTGCAAGTGCAGGGCCTGTTTTGTTAAGCATACGCATGGTCTGGCTGGCTCTTTCGAGATCATCCGACCGCGCTTTATTCCGTTTGACTGCAGTACTGACGATGCCGACCCCTAATGGCTTTGTTAAAAATAACTGATCGCCCGCCTGAGCGGTGTCATTTCGTTTGAGATTTCTTATGTCGACCAGCCCAGACACTGCAAGTCCAAAAATGGGTTCTGAGATATCGATGCTGTGTCCTCCGGCCAGCGCAATACCTGCTTCTGCACAGGTTGCTCGCGCGCCGGACAATACAAGGCTTGCTACCTCCGGCGCGAGCGTATCAACGGGCCAGCCCAGTATTGCAATGGCTACCGTGGGGGTGCCACCCATGGCATAAATGTCGCTTATCGCGTTAGTGGCAGCAATCTGACCAAATTCAAACGGATCATCAACGATCGGAGTAAAAAAGTCGGTGGTGCTCAACAGCGCCCGTCCGCCACCAATATCAACGGCGGCGGCGTCGTCTCGACTATTGTTTCCTACCAAAAGTTGTGCGGAATGATCGGGTGATGCACCCACTTCGACCGGTGCTAAGATTCGTTTAAGCGTTTCTGGCGAAAGTTTGCAACCGCAGCCCGCAGCCGGGCTAAATTGTGTGAGTCGGACGTTGGTGGTTGTCATGTGAAGCGCGTTCTACCTCCAGTTGGCAAGCTTTCTTGGTTTCGATTGAAAATAAAGGCCGGTGGCCTCATGCTCGCAAGGATGTTCAGTTGTATCTCTCGAAACTCTCGCACAGTCC
>JAQXEB010000158.1 GCA_029251065.1 Luminiphilus sp. | reverse complement strand
GTGGATGCGACGCTTGCGGGTTACGAGGTGCTGTTGTGAGAGGATGTTTGACTGTTCTGCTACTGCTCATCACGCCACTGATTGCTGAGGCACATCGCTTTGCACCATCAGCGCTTGATATCCGAGCACTGTCTAACGGCGAAATTTCTGTTGTTTGGAAAACGCCGGTTCAAGCGACATCAAATGTACCGATGCTACCGGTAGCTCCCGCGGGTTGTGACGTAATTTCTGAAACCCCTTGGTTTCCAGAAGGGACCGGAAAGGTTCTGCGACAACAGTGGTCATGCGGTGATACATCACTTGAAGGTTTGGTACTGAGTGTTTCGGGACTGGCTGCTAATCAGTCGTCGGCGGTCGTGTCCGTGAGACCTCAACCCGACGTATTCTTTCAAGAAGTCCTCACTGTCCAAAATCCAGAGTTTCTGGTGCCGGCTCAGCGTTCTGCCCTGTCGACGGCGCTGCATTACTTGTGGCTTGGTGCTGAACACATTGCCGTGGGCACAGACCACCTGTTTTTTATCGCGGGTCTTTTACTGCTGGTCGGGTGGGGAAGACGACTGTTTTACACCGTCACCGCCTTTACCGTGGGTCACAGCGTGACCTTGGCACTCGTGTCGCTGGGCATTGTGGCTAATCCCGAGTCGTTAATTGAGTGGCTCATTGCCGTATCCATTTGGGTGCTCGCTTTAGAGTTGTCGAGGCCTGGGCGAAAGAGTCGGCTTTGGCAACGACCCTGGTACCTTGCAGGCGGATTCGGCTTACTTCACGGCATGGGCTTCGCTGGGGCTCTGGCGGAGACTGGACTACCGCAACTCTACCTGCCGACCGCATTGCTGTTCTTCAATCTGGGGATTGAGGTGGGCCAGCTCGCGTTCATTGCACTGTTGACCGGTATTGGGCTGGTGGTGACCCGCTTCAGCCGGGCGACGTGGCTGTCATGGGCGCCGGTTTATGTTCTCGGCGCCGTTTCGACGTTTTGGGTGCTCGACCGAACCAGCGCTGTGTTTGGATAAAACGCTCAGTCAGGATTTCCAGGCCATTTCGACATGGGGACTAAAGGATGAAGCGCAATCGCAACGCCTTCTTCGATATGGCTTTCATTGCCCAAAATTTCTCGACGACGAATAAATCCTGAACCGCTGCGAACGTCAACAGCCTCATTAAGGGCAATGCCGCCTTCGCCGCTGAACAAAAGTTTCAGGTCGGCATTAAAGACAGAGACACGAACTGTGGTCGCTGCAACAGGTACGCCCCAATTGAAGTTGACCGACACGCCATCTCCGGCACCTTGTGTCGGGGGCTTTCGGCTAACGCCATCCCAACGCGCCACACGGTTAACGCCTTGCGAGAAGTAAACGTCTTTTTCCAAGAGGTCGGTGAAGACCAGTGCGTCTATCTTTGAGTTCTCCATAATCTGGTCACGCACAGTTTGTACAATGCGAGAAAATGTCTTTCCGTTGACGCGTCCAGTCGTGGGGTCGACTGGATTACCGTACATCGACACGGCGTTTCGCCATCGCTGCGAAAACTCTCTTGAGGGAACGACTTCCCAGCCGTGACGCTCAAGTGTCGCTGCGACGACAACGTCGACGGACTTTTCTTTTTTCCGCATGTACTTTCGTGAGGGTGACCCTAAGTTGACGTCTGCGATCACGACGCGTTTTATCTGGGCCGCGGACAAGGCCTCTTGGTCGATCGAATTAGTTGGCGTGGTCGGATTATAACCGCCATCAGAAACAGGCCCCGATGCGCAGCCGTTAAGCAGTGCAAGACCGGTCAGCACAGCGGTAAAATAAATGCTCAAAGCACGTTTATTAGTAGTGGACACAGTATCCCTCGTAGCGGCGGCAAAGAAGTAAGCTGGCGTGATCGTAACAAAGGAGAACCGCGAGTGGCAGATCATTTAAACGTTAGGTCAGCGGGACAAGGCGATCATGCGGTGGTGTTACTGCACGGGTTGTTCGGTTCTGGCAATAACTTAGGTCAGTTAGCGCGTGGCCTCAGCGATGATTTTTGTGTCTTTAGTGTTGACTTGCCCGATCACGGCCGCTCGAGTTGGCTTGAAAGACCGTCTATTGCGAAGTATGCCGAACGAGTTGCCCAATGGATGGACTCTGAGAACCTGAGTGATGTCTTGCTGGTGGGCCATTCGCTGGGGGGGAAAGTTGCGATGCAGATGGCGCTCGTGCGCTCAGACCTAGTTCATAAGCTTATCGTGTTGGACATCGCGCCAAAAGCGTATGAGCGTCGACACGACCCCATTTTTTTAGCCTTACGGTCAGTAGAGTCCGCCGGTTTGAGCACACGCCGCGAAGCTCGGGCGGTCTTACTGCGTCACTTGGACGACCCTCACGTGGCCGATTTTCTCCTGACAAGCGCCGTACTTTCCGATGAGGGGTTTCTTCGTTGGCGTTTTAATCTTGCGGGCCTCGAGGCGGGCTACGTTTCTATTCTAGCGGCGATTGGTGCGGGGCAGGGTGAAGCCTTGTGCTTCGATGGACCTGTGCTCTTCGTGCGAGGTGCGCATTCCGACTATGTTCCTGCAGACGCAAAGGCAGATTTTGCGCCTCTTTTTACTCGCCTTAAGGTGGTGACCGTAAAGAATGCAGGACACTGGCTGCACCAAGAGCAACCAGAAACAGTCCTTACGATTGCCCGTCGCTTTTTCGCACCATAAACGTGCGTCTTTTGCGATCAAAAGTGTCCACAGAACCTGTGGATAATTTGGTGGGTAATTTGTTCGTTGGCGCCAGAAACCCTTTGTCTATTGGGTCGTTCTCAGATTGGTTAAAAATTAACCACTAACTATTTTTTTAATAAAATCAACTAGTTATGACTTATTTGTAAAGCGATTTGAAGGGACTAGCGACTAAGTAGGCTTAAAGGAGGCACGGATAGCGCGATGTGAATAAGATATTTTCATGAGTCAATAGGTTTTACAAAAAATATTGTTTTTTTTTTGACACGGCGCGCCGAAATGTCGTCGTTTTCGGTGGGCTAGTGGCCTCGGTAAACGCAGCCAACAGTGCAGGTTTCACGAATCTCGACCGCACAAAGCTCAGCAAGCCTTGGTTTTAAATGATTCCAGATCCACTTAGCGAGATTCTCGCTCGTTGGATTTTCGAGACCTTTAACGTCGTTGAGGTAGTAGTGATCGAGTTGATCGAGAAGGGGGGCGAAGGCTCCCTTAATATCATCAAAATCCATGACCCAACCCGTTTCAGGATTTACTTCGCCGTCGATAGTCAGGCGTACAAAGAAGGAGTGACCGTGCAGTCTCGCGCAGGGGTGTCCCTCGGGAACGAATGGGAGCCGATGTGCCGCTTCAAAACGAAAGTCTTTGTAAAGTTCCACGGTGGGTACTCGAGCTGTTCATTAAAGCGCGGAGTTTACACAAGTTGCGGATATCTCGTTACATAATTGAAAAAAATGCAGGTGAATGAGTGAAAGGCAATTGACACTAAAGCAGGCGTCTCTATAATCGCCACGTCTTTCAGGGGTGATTAGCTCAGCTGGGAGAGCATCTGCCTTACAAGCAGAGGGTCGGCGGTTCGATCCCGTCATCACCCACCATTCTCCTCTGGAGTTTGGACAGTACACAACAGACACGTCATGTGTCGTCTACCTGGAGCGGTAGTTCAGTTGGTTAGAATACCGGCCTGTCACGCCGGGGGTCGCGGGTTCGAGTCCCGTCCGCTCCGCCATTTCTTCTAAACGGCATATTTACGTAGATTTCTCTCAACTCTGTGTAAAGAGTCTGTGTACTTCAACGGTTCACGGAGACTTTTCAGATGAATTTAACGTGTTTGAAGTCCGGCATATGGCAGGCTGAGTTACGTATACCTTCCGATGTT
>JAQXEB010000157.1 GCA_029251065.1 Luminiphilus sp. | reverse complement strand
TGAGTAGACACAGCCGTAATCGGTACCGAGACTTTGATCAAGGCCGCAAAAACGGCTGGGGTATCGGTTTGTATCGACACCCCTCAGACAGCTGGCTGGGTGGCGTGTGTGCAGGTCTTGCAGACTACTGGGACGTACCGACCTGGGTGACGCGTTTGTCTGTCTTTGCACTTTTTTTGTTCACCGGCTTTGCCGCATTTTGGTTCTATGTCGCAGCGTGGATTCTCATCAGCAAGCGTTCATCTCGATGGGATGATGATGCCTTTGAGGAGGAAGTGATTCAGGACTACGACGAGGATCGTCATGAGTACCGTCGGCGCACCGCATTTCGCTATTCTGAGCCGCCAACGACGCGTATGAACAAGGCTCAAGATCGCATACGCGAAGCCGAGCGGAAGGTGGCGTCGATGGAACGATACGTGACCTCAAGTCGCTACGATCTCGACAAGGAATTTTCCAAGCTCTGATGGCGGCTATGAGCGACAAACGGGATTGATCGGTCTCTTGTCTCGCGGTTGAGGCTGTCTAGCGATCCAGCACCGTCGCCGTCAGCCCCAGTGTGGGCGCAGTACACTTAGTGCCGCTCGCGTCGGCGGATAACGACGGGAAGCGATCCGGAACGCGTCGGGCGCCATACAGCCGTCTAGGGTGAAAGAGGGCTTATTAAATGCTTTCCCGGGTAGCGCCCTTCGACTTGATGACCATTTTGAACGACCACTCGTCCGTCCACTAAAACATGAGCAATGCCGTCTGAGGGCTGATAAGGGTTGCCGTACTCGGCTTTTGCCGCGATTCGAGCAGCACTGAAGATGACCAGATCTGCATCTGCACCTTCTTGAACCCGGCCCTTGGTATCGAAGTCCTTAGAGGCTAAGGCAAGCCATTGAGCGGGGAGTAGCGTGATGCGACGAAGTCCCTCCATTAATGTCATCACTTGAAGGTCTCTGACGTACCGTCCTAAAAAATGCGCGAAGGTGCCAGCAATATTGGGATTGGTCTTTACCTCGAGATCGAAGGCGGGGAGGGCATCGGTCGACACCATCATTCCTGGCCAGGCTAATGCCTCGAGTAGCCATTCTTCCTTGACGTAGTGGTGGTTAATTGAGCTGGCTGGGAAGTCCCGTTGATAACGCAAGAAGCGCTCTTCATCCAGCCACTCTCCGGTCGGGACCCATTGAACGTCCTCGTAATCAATGTCGAAAATCGCACGCCAGTCGCGGTTAACAAACACGTCCGCGGCAATCGACGTGCCGCCGGCCAAATAGGACAGTGTCTCGGTCGTTATTCGTGCGCCGCGCTGATTTGCCGCGTCAATCTTGGCGAGCCAACGTCCGATTCCACCCATCGCAGAATGTGTAACGTGGCAAATGAGTGTGGCCGTGCCATGCGCCTCGGCCAGTGCAATGACTTCATCGAGACCGGTAGAGTCACCAGGCATGCCGCGACGGACGTGAATAAAGACCGGCTTGTCGTAGGCGGCGGCAGTCTTAAAAATCATGCTGAGTTCCGCTTCGCTGACCGCGTCCGTCATGTAATCGAGTAAGACGCCAATACCCAGACCGCCCATCTCAAGACCTTGCTCTAAGTGCTGCTTCATTTCGGTTATTTGCGCGGCGGTAGCCTGATCTCGCCACATACGGCCCGACAAAGACATGAAACCGCGTTTAGAAAAGAAATAGCTTTGGTCTGAGCCATCCATGACTTGACCGCGAATGGCGAAGTGACCGACCGATGAGCCGTAATTGAGTTGCGCACCGCCCGCGAACTGGTAGCCGTACTCTGTGGGCGGGTAGGATCCCGCCTCCAAGTCGAGCTGTGTGGTGATGCCGTCGAGCACATTCAGGTGCTCGCCCAGTCGAGTAGGCGTGTGCGAGTGAATATCGATGAACCCAGGAGCAACAACCATGCCTGAGGCGTCGATTTCGAGCTTTCCGATTAATGGAGTGCCGCTGATGCGCGCAATTTTCCCGCGTCTAATTCCAACATGAGCAATTTCATCGCGCTGGGTCTCTGGATCCATGACCCGACCGCCCGAAATGACCGTATCGAAGATCTCAGGGGACTCTGCTTGGGCGTATCCGCAAAGCCCTAATACGGCGGGAAGGAGTACAATTAAGCACAGTCGGGGGGTCGTGGGCATGAGCCGATACACCTCGCAGGGTTCCTGAGTGAACAAATTATTGTCGGAGTCACCATACCGGATCATAGCCACTGGGTTGGCGTTTGTCTTGGAGTAATAAAGTGCAGTCTTTGTCGGTTTTTAGTGATTCATCGGACCGCGGTGAAGCGATTATCTTTCTGCATGCGAACGGGTTTCCACCCGCGACGTATGACTCTTTTTTGACTGATATTCGAGACATTGGACGTATCGATACGCTCGAACACCGTCCGCTGTGGCAAGCGAAGGCGCCAACGTTCTTGGACTGGAACGTTTACGCGTCAGATGCAATTGAGACGCTTCGGCGTGAGGCACGCGGTCCGGTTTGGCTGGTGGGTCACTCCATGGGCGGCGCGATTAGCATATTGATCGCAAGTAAGGCGCCCGAGTTGGTAAAAGGTATTGTGGCGCTTGACCCGGTCACCATTAACGCGCCGTTTCTAACCTTTTCGAAACTCGCGTTTCGGCTCTGGCCGAACAAGCCGAAAATGATTAAAGGCGCTTTGGGGCGGCCACATCACTTTGAGAGCCACGACGCTGCATTCTCCTTCTACCGCACTAAGCGGGCGTTTGCGGCCATTGCCGACAAAGAATTAATGGATTTTGTGCTCGCGGCTCACGCTGCCTCAAACGAGGGTGTGTCGCTGCGTTATTCGGGTGCTTGGGAAGCCTGTGTCTATCGCTCGCCCCCTAACCTTTGGCGGAAAATAGAGAAGCTTAAAGTGCCTCTTCACGTGGTCGGCGGGACAAGTTCCTACGTCATAACGCCCAGCGTGGCTGATCGTTTGAAGTCGATTGCGCGTGTGGACTTCCATGCGCTCGAGGCGGGGCACCTTTTACCCTTGGAAAAACCCTCTGAAACCGCCGCTTTAGTTCGTCAATTTATTACGGAGCAGTGATAGGCTTGTAAGCCGCAGTGACGGATAAGTGAAGCGGTTTGCAGTACTGGTCCTTTGGAGCGTTCGATGAATAACCCGATTGATGGAAGACTGGCTGATCTTGACGAACGGCTGTTTATGCCTCGCGAGCTCAGCTGGCTGTCGTTTAATGCGCGCGTTCTGCAAGAAGCAGCCGACGAGAACGTGCCGATTATTCAGCGCCTTCGATACTTGGGGATTTTTTCGAGCAACCTCGATGAGTTTTTTCGTGTCCGCGTCGCCGAAATAAGGCGGTTAATTGTTGTGTCCTCAGGCGGCAAGCGACAACGTGCTAAAGACCTTTTAGAAACGATTCAGCAACAGGTCAGTCATTTACAACGCGAGTTCGACACGATTCAAACGCGTGTGATGAAGGGGTTGGAAAAACGGCACATTTACATCGTTGACGAGAGTGCTTTAAATCAAAATCAACTGTCCTTTGTCGAGGAGTATTTTGCAGCGCAGGTGCTCCCGGCACTCGAACCCATTTTGCTGAGTGACGAACTGGCGATTCCCACACTGGCCGACGAATCATTGTATCTCGCCGTCGATTTAAAAACCGCGGAAGGCGATCAGTACGCCGTGATGGAAGTGCCCTCCGACGTGCTCGGTCGGTTTGTGGCTATTCCCAAGGGTAAAGACCCGCAGGGTAAAGTTTACATCTTGCTCGACGACGTGATTCGCGCCTGCCTGTCTCGGGCATTTCGAGGTGTTTTCGATATTCAGTCGGCGGACGCGTACTGCTTCAAATTTTCGCGTGATGCAGAACTGGAAATTGAGGCCTCTATTAACGAGAGTCTTATTGAAAAAATGGCGTCGAGCCTGCGTCAACGGCGCAAGGCAGACGCCGTTCGCTTCGTTTACGACGCGACCATGCCCGAGCCACTGCTTGAGCACCTTCGGAAAAGGCTGGGGTTTGGTCGCTATGACAGTCTCATTCCAGGTGGTCGCTACCACAACTCGAAAGACTATCTTGGCTTCCCCAATGCGGGACCCAAGTACTTAGAGTTTAAGCCGCAGACCCCCATTCGTATTCCTGAGCTTGATGCGGTCGACAACATCTTCACCGCGTTGCGGGAAAAGGATTACTTGCTCTATTACCCGTATCACCCGTTTGATTACGTTGTGGATGTATTGAAAACCGCGGCTATCGATCCGTCGGTCACCGCCATCAAGATTTGTCTGTATCGCGTGGCCAGTAACTCGCAAATTGTCGACGCACTGATTAATGCGCAATACAACGGAAAGCGAGTGCGTGTGGTGGTCGAGCTTGCCGCACGGTTTGACGAGCAGGCCAACATTGCCTGGTCGGAACGGCTCACCGAGGCGGGTATTGAGGTTATTTTTGGGATTCCAGGTTTAAAGGTGCACAGCAAGCTGTTTCTTATTGACCGAATGGAGCAGGGAAAACTGGTTCGCTACAGCCATATTGGGACGGGTAACTTTAACGAAAAAACCGCCCGCCTTTACACGGACTTTACGTTGCTCACGTCAGACCCGGTGATTTGTGAAGACGTCAACCAAGTGTTTGATTTTTTGAAATACAACTATCGTCGTCCAGATTACCAGCAGCTCCTCGTATCACCGCACACGTCACGCACCGGGATCATGGAACTGATCGACGGTGAAATTAAAAATGCTCGGGAAGGGTTTCGAGCGCAACTGTTTTTCAAGTGCAACAACTTGGTCGATAAGCAGCTGACGCTCAAGCTGTACGAGGCGAGTCAGGCGGGTGTTGAAATTCGGTTGGTCATTCGCGGCATGTGCTCACTCCTCCCGGGGGTGAGCGGCATTTCTGAAAACATTCAAGCGATCAGTATTGTTGACCGTTACCTTGAGCATCCGCGGGTGTATGTCGCGCACAATCGGGGCATGCCGAAATACTTTATTGGCTCTGCTGATTTAATGACGCGAAACATTGATTCTCGGGTGGAAGTTATTTGTCCTGTCACCGACGAGGCCGCGCAAAAGCTGCTTCAAGACGTGCTCGATCAACAATGGAATGACAACAGTAAGGCGAGGGTGATCGATTCAAAACAGGGGAACGAGATGGTCCCATCGTCAGGACGCGCAACACTCGTGCGATCTCAAGAAACGATTCATCGGTACCTTCAGACGGGCAAGTCGCCGCGTATGCCGAAGTCTTTTATGCGCACACCCTCAGTTCGTAGGCGGCGGGGACGGTGAGGTGTTATTGGCTCGCGGTTATCTCAAGTCGTCCGTTCTGACATTGAAGAAAGGACGCGTCGTACCTTCGTTCTCGAGCATCAAAAACTCACTGCCGTCAGGGTTGGACAGCACGACTTCAATGGGCTGAAACAGTGGGCGTCTGACGAACTTTACGAACCAACCAAACTGTTGTTTCTGGTTCAGTGCGATTCTTTGTTCATGAGTGATGAGACTGTGGAAGTCGTCTGGAATCGGTGGCATGCGACTGCGGCGCTCTGCAACGCTTTGCGTGTCCTGCTTCTCGATGTGCTCAAATGCGTTCATAACTTTACTGCGACTCCCATTCCCGTTGCCATCATAACAAGGTTGAGTGCGAGACCAAGCTCATTGATGGCTAAAGCGAGATGTGAGTCACACATTGCGCGTGAATAATAGGCTAATCCCTCACATGAGCCAGTTTTGGAGGGACTCCTGGTTACTCAAGACTAGCTGTTGTGCGCGTGGGTCATCGAGCAGTGGGCCGGTGTTAACATTGAGTAACTGCAATAAGTAAGGTGCGAGCTTCGCCCGCGTGGTCAGCGACAGTCGTCCGTTTTCCATGTTGTAGTCGTGTGCAATGACCTCGCGTTGGTCGGTTCGCAGTCGCGGGTCTGGTTCGACTTGAAGTGTCACAAGCTGTTGCCAGTCATTATCCTCGGCCGCCTGGCGTTCACTGCAGTCCATGAGGTCTGCCTCACCGCGAAAGCGGCTCAGCACAAAGTCGCGAAAATCTTGATTTTTTTCGCACCAAGCCCTCACGTGCCAGCGATAACCCGTCCATACCAGTGTATGAGGAACGACGATGCGACCTTCGCGATCAGGGTTATTGAGAGAGACGTAGTCAACGTCGATGCGGCGACAATCGGTTATTGCCTGAATGATGGGTCGCAATAAACTGGGCGGCAGTTCTCGCGACGGCGCAGTGACAATCTCGACATTGGCTGCCGCCACGGGCAGGTGTCCCAAAATGCGCTGAACATCGCTTTGTTGAGCGGCCAGTTGTAAATACTCTGAGGCCAGGCCTTGGGTCAAAATAGGTTGGAAATCGGAAGAGGGCAGGTAGTGTTTTGCGGTGGGGTCGTAGATTAGGTCACCCTGAGTGAGCGCACGCCGATAGCTACTGAGGTCTTTGTTGGCTTGTTGCCTTCCAATGCCAAACGTTTCACAAAGCTGACGGGTGGTCAGCTTGCCCTCCCACAAGGCAATAAGCTCGATGTACCGATAGCGAAGAATCTGCTCCCAGCGCTGGTTGGTTTGACTGCCGATTAAGTGTTCAGACATGCGTTTACGCTACAGGCTCGCGAGGATCTCCTCAATATGCTCAACCGTTGTTCTGGGATTGACAATACAAAATCGAAGAACGGTTTCACCCTTGTGTTTTGTGGGCGTCACAAAGGAGAGACCGTCCTCTAGCTGACCTTCGCTCCATTGGTTGTAGTCTGCAAGCGTCCACCCCTTTCGGCGAAATACGCAAATCGAGAGCTGCTGATCGATCACTAACTCAAGATCTGGGTGCTGCTCAATACGTTTGGCCGCTTCTTGCGCCACGGTGAGCGTTTGCTCGACTGCGTCGGCGTAGGCTTGCGTACCGTGTGTGGCGAGGCTAAACCACAGTGGTAACCCTCGCGCTCTTCGCGATAGATGGTGGGCGTAGTCAGCCGCATTCCAAATGCCGTCATAGATCACTTCAAGATAGGCGCCTTGCTGTTGATGAGCCTCGCGGGCAATGCTTGGGTCTTGGTAGACCAATGCGCAGCAGTCAAAGGGAGCGAACAGCCACTTGTGGGGATC
>JAQXEB010000156.1 GCA_029251065.1 Luminiphilus sp. | reverse complement strand
CGTTCCAAGTTAGAGCTTGCAGAGCAGCCCGGTGAGGGCGGCATGCAAGCCAATGAGCCGACACCTACGGGGATCGCGTGCGGAACCTGTGAGCGTCCCATGCAGGTAAGGACGGCAAGCACCGGCGTTTTTTTGGGGTGCTCCGGGTACAACCTGCCCCCCAAGGAGCGCTGCAAAACTACAATCAACCTTATTTCGGGTGACGAGGTCGTGTCGATTGATGCGGACGATGAGGCTGAATCGAGGTTGCTTTTAACAAAAGAGCGCTGCCATAAATGCAATGCGGCGATGGACAGCTACCTTATTGATGAAACGCAGAAGCTGCATGTTTGCGGAAACAATCCTGACTGCGATGGATACCGCGTCGAAACGGGTAGTTTTAAGATTAAAGGCTATGACGGGCCCACGCTTGAGTGTGATAAATGCAGTTCGGAGATGCAGCTCAGAACGGGGCGATTTGGTAAGTACTTTGGGTGCACCAACAGCGAGTGCAAAAATACCCGTAAGTTGCTCCGCAGCGGTGAAGCCGCGCCGCCCAAAATGGACCCGATTCCCATGCCGGAACTCCGGTGCCTAAAGGTAGAGGACCATTACATCTTACGTGACGGCGCCGCAGGTCTCTTTCTGGCGGCGAGTCAATTCCCAAAACACCGTGAGACGCGTGCTCCATTCGTCGACGAGGTTATTCCTCACCAGGCAGAACTTGATCCGAAATATCAGTTTTTACTGGATGCACCTGTCACGGATGATGTGTCTAATCGTAGTCAGATTCGGTTCAGCAGAAAGACCAAAGAGCAGTACGTCATGACCGAGATCGATGGCAAGGCGACGGGCTGGAAGGCTTTCTTTAACAACGGCGCTTGGGTGGCCGAAGGTTCTGGTAAGCCGGCGCCCAAAAAGAAGCCAAAGGCCAAGGCGAAAGCAAAAAGAAAGCCGGTAAAAAAGTAGGGTTTACTGTCCGTGAGTCAGGCTCAGTCCTTTGCAAATCACAGCATGTACATGGCATCAATTGTTTTGACGGCGTGGGACAGTGCGGTGAAGGCGAGTGCCCTAGCGGCTCCCGTGTTAGAGGCAGCGTTTGCCCCGGCTGCCCGCCTGCATTTGCTTGATGCTTACGGTTGGCAGCTCCTGGCGTGTAACCGTGTGACGGGATTGCCGCTCAAGCCCCCCCATTGCGTTGCCGCCATGCCATTATTGGCAGAAGGGATTGAAGAGGCTCCTGAGGTCAAAGAGTTCCGGTTGCTTGAGGCGGGTGGCTGGTTAGCTGAGTTACAAAAAGAAATTGCACCAGGTTTGGCCCCGGTAGCACCGGCCCATGTCTTGGCGGTTGAACGTACGAGCTTCAACTACGCTGCGGCGACGGACTGTTTTCGTGAACTCGAACACTTAATGGACCGCGTATCCGGTGTTATTGACGAATCATGATTGAACCGCGGGCTGGTGGTAAAGCGCGATCTATAGTGTTACTGTCACGGAGAAACTACGACATCTTGTGAGGTTCGAAAATGTCTACGTCGCTTTTGGAAATCGTTGATTTAGGTGATGGAGAAGTTGTGCTGCAGCGAGCAGAGGACGACTCGGAGCCGTTAGTGAGCATCCAGTTTTCAGAAGAGGCAAGTGCATACCTCATGGACAATAATCTTGAAGTCGCAAAGATTATGATTCAGGCCGGCATCCAGGCGGCTGCGAAAATGGCGGAACGGTCCGGTGTCGACATGGATACAGCCGAGTCATCGGACAAAGCAGAACGCCGGACGCTGCATTGATCACTGGCGTCGAATGACGCCGACACTTACACCTTCGATTGCGACAGATTGCTCACTAAGATCAATCTCTATCGGCGCATAAGCGTCGTTCTCTGCAACTAAGTCAACGCGTTGATCGCTGATTCGATTCCAGCGTTTCACCGTCACTTCATCGTCAATGCGCACAACGGCTATTTGCCCTTGGCGGACCTCACGAGTGCTGTGAACGGCAATGAGGTCTCCGTCAAAAATACCCGCGTTGATCATACTGTCTCCGCAGACTTGCAGAAGGTAGTGCGCGGGCGGGGCGAAGAAGCTTGCACTGAGGTCGCAGTAGTCTTCGATGTGCTCCTGCGCTAACAGTGGAGCGCCAGCGGCAACTCGCCCAACAATAGGCAGGCCCAGCTGCTCGGTTAAGCGAATACCTCGAGACGCCCCTGCAACAAGCTCGATGACGCCCTTTTTAGCGAGTGCCTTTAAGTGTTCTTCAGCGGCATTTGCGGACTTAAACCCGAGTTCTCGAGCGATGTCGGCGCGTGTCGGTGGCATGCCTGTGGCCTCGATGCTTGACTTGACGACATCCATAACCTGTTGCTGTCGGGCTGTAAGCTTATTCATCGCTGTTCTCCGGTGGTTTTACTGAATATATATGCAGGCTGTTTAAATGTACAGTATTGGCCGAACGATGGCGCGTCGGTAGCTTATAGCCTTCGTCTAATGTGTGGATTGAGCATGGAATCATTTTTAACGTTAGTCGCTCCTCTGAGCGATGCGACAGGGCTGTCTATGGTGACAACTGCCGTGTTGTCATTAATTATACTGGGAGTCTCAGGTCATTTTGGGATTCGGTATGCAGTGAAACGTCTGACAGCGGTTGCCGATACAACGGCCACGCGTTGGGACGATGTCGTGTTTTACTCCATCTCGCCACCGATTCATTGGGCGATGTGGATTGCCATTATTTACGGATTGCTTAGCCTCTTTGAGGAGGCGCAGGGGCTTCGAAATGCCCTGATGCATGTCGCTGATGCGGGTCTCATACTACTGTTGGGTTGGCTACTTCACCGCGTGTCGACGGGGGTTGAAAATGAGTTGTTGGCAGAGCATCGTGGCCCGCGGAACTCCGATGATCGTGCAACCATAAGTGCGGTTGCACTGCTTGCTCGAATTACGGTTTGGGTGTTGGCGTTCTTGATGGTCTTGCAAGCGCAAGGTGTTTCTGTTTCAGGGCTACTGGCTTTTGGTGGTGTGGGTGGTATTGCAGTAGGTTTTGCGGCGAAGGACTTGCTTGCTAATTTTCTAGGCGGGTTGAGCATCTACTTGGATCGACCATTCGCAGTGGGGGACTGGATTCGTTCCCCTGATCGACAAATCGAAGGGACTGTGGAAGATATTGGTTTGCGAATGACTCGGATTAGGACGTTTGACCAGCGGCCGCTTTACGTTCCTAACTCGACCTTTTCGAGTGTGTCACTCGAAAACCCATCGCGAATGACTAACCGACGTATTTACGAGACGGTAGGTGTTCGGTACGAGGACGCGCATCGAGTTGCGGCCATTGTGAAGGACGTGACGGCAATGTTTCAAAACCACGATGATATTGCACAAGATCGGACATTGATCGTCAACTTCAACCACATGGGGCCGTCATCACTCGACTTTTTTGTCTACGCCTTTACCAAAACGACTAATTGGGTGGAATATCACGCGATCAAGGAAGACGTTTTACTTCGTATTCTAGCGATTGTAGAGGAGAACGGAGCGGAGGTTGCATTCCCCACACACACGATTCATCAAGTACCTCCGGAGCCCGCTAATACCTAGCGGGTTGAATCGCTTAGGGTGCTGACGAGTTCGGAAGCGATTTATCGGGTGTGGTGAGTGTGCGAGTGAGACGGTCAATGTCGCGTCTAATGCGCTGTGCTTCGCCCAGTTGATACACCTCTTTAAACGAGAGCTCGCGCCACGTAGCAACGACCTGAATAGCGGGATGGTCGACATACCGAACGTAACCTTGGCGCACGCTTCGTGTCTCGCGTAATGCGATCGCATGACGGTATTGAGGATCGTCCAAAATGGCCGAGGGCTGAGGTTCAAGAGTATTTCTCGAGGCATCATTTGTGGTGCTATTAAGTCCGGTGTCCACGTCGATGTACTCGACGTTCTCTACTTCTGGGGCGTGTTGAGAGTCTGTGCCGTGCTCGACCACCAGCACCCGCTGCGGCGCTTGGGGGTGCGCGACCTTGGGGGTGTAGTTGGGTGGCAGGCCCTCACCAAGCGAATTCATCCACAGATCCATCTCGAGGGTAGCCTCGGCGTCGACGCTTATTTTTACAGTACCTTGAAGGCGCGGCTGCCAGCCACTCTCCAGCCAAGTGTCCACCACGATGGGCGCAGCAATCCCGTCGGGAGCTTGCAGCCATGCGAGGCTGACTACGGGCGTTTTCCCGCCTGTCTTTTGCAGGCTTTCGATCCCCTGAGCGAGCATTTCGATGGGCAGCAACTGGTAAGTCGCAGGCAGGGCGAGTGGTGCTTCCACTTCAACCAAAGGACGGGGCTCGGCTGGGTTGTCGCCGCCGTCGTCGGCGTAGGTGTCCAACCAGCTCAGTGTCTGTGAACCGGAAGTTGCACCGTCGAGATCTCCCGGTAACTCAGTTCCCACGGTAAATTCGGCGCTGTTAAGGAGGTCCAAGGGTTGAGCACCACGCTCGCCCCTCGTGACGTCAAGTGCTTCGTCTTTGGCGTTAGGTTGTGTTGTTTGATCGGCAGTGAGCGGGGCTTGTCCTGTGCTGCTCTCTACCGCGTTGGTTGATTTGGACCCCAAGGACACGGCCTCCAATGGCACTTGTGCGGCACTGTTGGGTAACGCCGACCCTTCCTCCCCAGTCGCATTAATAATGACGTCTGGGCCACTCTCAACAACCCCTTGTGCCAAGTGTTTTGCGGACTCATCGAAGGGCGAAACCATCGAGGGGTCAGCCGCTTCACCGTCTTCAGACGCTGGTACTGGCTGGCTATCTGAAAGGTCCATATCTGTCGCAGTCACTGCGGGCGCCTTGGGTGGCTCTGGGAAAACTTGAATGGAGCCATTGTTGTTAACCTGGACCGCGGCCTCGCCCCAGGCGTCTTTTAATGCGTTGATCTCGTCGTAGCGGGTGAGCCATCGGCGTTCCTCACTGTAGTTAAGGACGGGGAATGCGTCCCACACTTCAGTCGCGAGAGTCGCGCTTTCCGAATCGATATAAACAGCCAGTTCGAGGCGAGCCCAACCCGACGGCTCGTCACTCTCAATGAGCGTTCGCGCCCGGGCTACCTGCGACGTTTGGGCGATGCTTTCACTGACGATCAATACGCTAAACAGCGCAGTGGCTAGGCCTGAACTTAAGTGCTTGCGCATGCTTCTTCCCATCTTGTCATGAGCCCTTCGAGGTAATCATGGCGAGCCTGCCCTGACTCGAGCTCACGTACGAACCGGAGTTTATCCGAGCCCGCAAGCTTAAATTCTTTAGGATTGCTTTGCAGAAGTCCTATCAACGCTGTGACCGGTACCGGTGTGGTGGCTTCAAACTTGACGCTACCACCTGACACGCTCACGTCAACTTCTGAGATGCCTAGTTTCTGTGCTCGAAGTCTAATTTCACCCTGCGCAAAGAGCTGCTTGGTTGGCTCTGGCAACAAGCCAAATCGATCGATCATTTCGATCTGAATATCATTAAGTTCGTCCTTGGTTGTCGCTTGCGCGATGCGTTTATAGAGGACTAGTCGCGTTGAGATATTGGGTAAATAATCGTCTGGAATAAGAGCGGGAAGATGCATTTTTATCTCTGTTCCCGTCTCTAAGGGAGCATCAACATCGGGAATTTCCCCTTTTCTAAGAGACTCAACGGCTCGGTTGAGCATCTCGAGGTAGAGTGAAAACCCCACCTGTTCAATCTGCCCCGATTGTTCATCGCCGAGTAACTCGCCAGCGCCGCGGATTTCTAAGTCGTTGGACGCGAGCATGAAGCCTGCACCCAGCGCGCCTGCGGATTCAATCGCTTCAAGTCGCTTTTCGGCATCTGGCGTAATCGCGGAGCGAGGAGGCGTGAGTAGATAGGCGTAGGCCTGGTGGTGTGACCGCCCGACTCGGCCCCGCAACTGATGCAATTGAGCCAAGCCAAACTTGTCGGCTCTATCGATAATGATGGTGTTTGCGGTCGGGACGTCAATACCGGTTTCGATAATGGTTGAACACACGAGTACGTTGTGTCTTTGGTGATAGTAGCTGGACATCACATGCTCAAGCTCCTGCTCCCGCAGCTGTCCGTGTGCAATTCCAAACGACAACTCTGGGACCAGTTCGGAGAGTTTTCGAGCGGTTTCCTGAATGGTTTTGACTTCATTGTGGAGGTAGTAAACCTGTCCCCCGCGCAGTGTCTCCCTGAGTATCGCCTCTTTGACCAGCCCCACGCTATGTTCTCTGATAAAGGTCTTAATCGATAGGCGTTTAGCCGGCGGTGTCGCAATGACTGACAAATCCCTGAGACCCCCGAGGGCCATATTCAAAGTGCGGGGAATAGGAGTGGCGGTCATGGTTAAAATATCGACCTCGGCCCGAAGTGCTTTGATGGCATCCTTTTGTTTGACGCCAAACCGGTGCTCTTCATCGATAATTAGAAGACCCAGATCTAAAAAACCAAAGTCGGTCTGGAGCAGCTTGTGGGTTCCCACGAGAATGTCGATTTCGCCAGCCTGAAGGCGCTTACTGACCTCTAAAATATCCTTGTTTGACTTAAATCGAGAGACAACCTCAACCGTGATCGGCCAATCAGCAAAACGATCATTGAAGTTGTTGTAGTGTTGCTGGGCGAGCAGCGTTGTAGGCACCAATACGGCCACCTGTTTTCGATTATGTGCTGCAATAAATGCCGCGCGCATGGCGACTTCTGTTTTGCCAAACCCGACATCACCGCAAACGAGTCTGTCCATCACTTTTTCTGCGCACATATCGTGCTTTACCGCTTCAATGGCAACGGCCTGATCGGGCGTTTCCTCGAAGTTGAAACTTGAGCAAAATTGATCCCAAGCGGTTTCGTCAAGAGCGTGTGCAAAGCCCTTACGAGCCTCTCGTTTGGCATACACTTCCAAAAGCTGTGCCGCAACGTCAGAGGCTCTCTCAGACGCCTTCCTCCGGGCTTTACTCCACTGTTCAGTGCCAAGTCGATGAAGCGGTGCCGTATCCGCATCTCCGCCGCTGTAACGGCTGATGAGATGCAACGATCCAACGGGGACATAGAGCTTGTCGTTATTAGCGTACTCAAGCAGGAGGAATTCCGCGTCGTGGTCATCAATACGCAGTTTTTCAAGACCCATGTAACGGCCGACACCGTGCTCCAGGTGTACGACGGGAAGTCCGGGTCGTAATTCAGTCAGGTCTCGGATAATTGCTTGCGTATCGGTTTGTTCCGTGGCTCGGCGCCGGCGCTTTTGAGCCACTCGCTGACCAAAGAGTTGGTCCTCGGACACCAGCGCGGGTTCGCCAGGTGAGGTGAAGGAGGCTCTATTGATGTCTGCAACGGTAATGCCCAAGGACGCGCCACTGGCCACAAAGTCGGCCCAGTGCGCGACAGGTGTGGCGATGAGGCCCTCTTTGGACAGAGACTCAAGCAGAATTTCGCGTCTTCCGGCGCTTTCTACGCTCAGCACAACGGGTGACGTGTGCGTCTGCAAAAAAGCAGACAGCTTTGCCACGCCGGAAAGTGAGCGAAGCTCCTCACTCTCTCTGAAGGGCTCAGGGGAGTAACTTTCCAGGACGACGTGCAGCGTTGACTCGGTCGAGCTTCTGAATTCCAAAACACAATGTCGCTTGATGCAGGAGTAAAGTTCTTCCGGTGGTATGAAACCTCGACGCGGTTCGACTAGAGGCCTTCTAGGATCAACCCCGTACTCTTCAAAGCGACGATTGACCTCGCTCCAAAATCGTGTCGCGGAGCTGAAGTTATCACCCACCATCACCATGGGTGTTGCGCTTGGAAGGTAGTCAAAGAGTGAGTGGCATTCATCGAAAAAGAGCGGCAAGTAATACTCTGCACCCTGAGGGGCGCGTCCTTGACTGACCTCATTAAAGACACTGCACTGTTCAGGGTCACCGTCGAAACTACGGTACCAATCGATCTTAAATCGCTCTATGGCGTCGGCATGCAGTGGGAATTCGCGTGCCGGTAAGAGCGCTACATCGTGCAACCGTTGTGCCGTGCGCTGAGTCTCGGGGTCAAAACTTCGCAGCGATTCGATTTCACCGTCAAAGAGATCGATACGCAGTGGTTCATTGCTGCCCATAGGAAAGACGTCAAGCAACGAACCCCGCGTCGCAAATTCACCATGCTCAAAAACCGTATCAACACTTCGATAGCCATTGCGCGCGAGGTTGCGGACAAACTTTTGTGCATCCAGGTGTTGGCCTTGAGACAGACTCAGCACGCCGGCCTCAATGAAGTGCTTCGGCGGAAGGCGGTGCATCAGTGTTGTTATAGAAGTAATGACCACGCCATCGGTCAGTGTGGGTAATCGCGACAACGCCTTGAGTCTGTCGGAGATGATGTCCTCGTGAGGCGAGAAATTATCGTACGGCAGTGTTTCCCAGTCGGGGATGAGTAAAATTTCTTTTGACGGGTCTAGAAAAAACGGCAGTTCCGCTGCCAGCGTGTGCGCAGCCGCAGTTGTTCCCGTGATAACGATCATTAGCGGCGCGGCTTTTGACAACTCACTGAGGTACTGGGACTCGGTCGAGCCCGAGACTGGCCCAATCGAAGTCCTTTTACCTGCCTCGTTTGGCCAGGGTAGCGACGATGCGATGTTTGAAAATGAAGTCATTCGAGCTCCTTAACCGACGCGAGATTTTACGCGTCAGAACTCTCGCTTACTAGGGCTGAACGGTTGCTGTTCGGGTCATCTGAGGGTGATAATAATAGGACACTCACATCTAACGACTCTGAAGCGAGTCGATACACAAGGATAAAGCATGGCGCCCCAGAGAAAGCGCCAGCGTCCTGACGATTATTTTGTGGATTGGAAAGAGCGCGAAGCTCTGGCTGAATCCATGATTCCGATTGTCGGCACACTGGCCCGCGAAAAAAATGTTAAGTGTTACATCTACGGTAAGTCTCTCGTTAACCTCAGTGTGCTGGACATCATGAAAGCGCACCGCTGGGTGCGTCAGGTGGAAGATAATGAGCTTTCCGAGTTCGAAACGATCCGCGTTTTGGAGTCCATCGCTAAGCTAAATTTAGGTCCTTCACACATCGATATTGGGCGGCTGTCCATTGAGTATTTCGACAAAGATCAGGGGGAGGACCTGTCACTTGATGAGTTTGTTGCGAATCGTTTGTCTCACTTGGTGGATTCGCAGCATCGACCTGAGGGGCCTGTCGATGTCGTGCTATTTGGATTTGGTCGTATCGGTCGCCTGATGGCGCGCATTCTGGTTGCTAAAGCAGACGGTGGCGATAACTTGAGGCTGCGCGCGATTGTGGTGCGCAAGGGAAATGCACCCGATGACCTGGTTAAACGCGCGAGTCTTTTGCGACGTGATTCGGTTCACGGCGTATTCCAGGGCACTATTCGCGTGGATGAGGAACGGCAGTCATTCGTCGCAAACGGCAATGAAATCAAAGTGATTTACGCCAATGCGCCAGAGGATGTGGACTATCAGGCCCACGGTATTAATAACTGCTTGGTTGTCGATAACACTGGCGTCTGGCGTGATCGCGATGGTTTGTCTCGACACTTGCAAGCGAAGGGCGTGAGTAAGGTGATTCTTACCGCTCCGGGAAAGGGCGATATCAAAAATATTGTCGCGGGAATCAATCACAATGAAATCGACCCGGGTGATAACGTTTTGTCGGCGGCATCGTGCACGACTAATGCGATCGTTCCGCCGCTTAAGGCGATTCATGACCGATACAGGATCGAATCGGGTCACGTCGAGA
The DNA here is from genome assembly GCA_029251065.1 of Luminiphilus sp. Taxonomy (GTDB): domain Bacteria; phylum Pseudomonadota; class Gammaproteobacteria; order Pseudomonadales; family Halieaceae; genus Luminiphilus. The sequence continues at coordinate 2,350 of JAQXEB010000156.1, read as the reverse complement.
CAGTGCACGCATTTACGAACGATCAGAATCTTATCGACAATTACCACAAGGCGGATCGTCGCGGAAGAAGCGCGCCGCTCAATATGGTGTTGACCGAAACGGGCGCCGCGAAGGCTGTTGCGAAAGTGTTGCCACAGCTTGCTGGCAAACTCACGGGCAATGCGATTCGCGTGCCGATTCCCAATGTTTCTATGGCCATTTTAAACGTGACGCTGGCTCAGGAGACATCAAAAGACGAACTCAACGAGTTTATGCGCCAAGTCGCACTTCACTCGCCGTATCGAAAGCAAATCGATTATTCCAATTCCCCGGAGGTCGTATCGACCGATTTTGTGGGATCACGAGCGGCGTGTGTCTTTGATGCCCAAGCCACCATCGTGAATGGAAAACACGTTGTTCTCTACCTCTGGTACGACAATGAGTACGGCTACAGTTGTCAGGTTTACCGTGTCCTTGAGGAGATGGCCGGGATTAAATACCCTACGTATCCTCACACGGATGCAGGCAAACTCTGATTTGCAGAGAGTTGTGGTAAGTCGGCGCCAGTTTGGCTAGAATTCGCGGCGCCGGATGCACTTAAAACTGAGCTGAAAACAGCCGCCGGAAAACCTGTAGTTCACTTCACTGGGGGGAGTGGCCACGCTCACGTCAGACACTGTCTGAGCCGCTTCGGTGCAAGCTGACTGCAAGACAGCTAGCCAAGGCGTGAGTGTGCGTACAGCGAACGTAAAATGGGGACAGGTATGATAAAAATTCGCCGCGGATTAGATATTCCATTGGCAGGGGCTCCAGAGCAACGCGTTGCCCAAGAGTTTGCACCGCGCCATGTCGCGCTGGTCGGCGCCGATTATGTTGGTATGAAGCCCACAATGATCGTATCCGAGGGCGATACGGTCTCGAAAGGACAAGCACTTTTCACCGACAAGAAATGCGAAGGCGTGGTCTACACAGCACCCGCATCGGGCCGTGTTAGTGCGATTAACCGTGGCGCACGTCGCGTGTTTCAGTCTCTGGTCATTGAAGTTGACGACGCGGTTGATGCGCGAGCCTGGGACGCGGTCTCTGTTGACGCGGCACGTCTGCTGACTGCAGGAGACATCAAAGCTCGGCTTTTGGAGTCGGGGGAATGGACAGCGATTCGAGTGCGACCCTTTAATAAAGTCGCTGACCCTGCAACGCAGCCCGCGGGCTTATTCATAACGGCCATGGACACTCGGCCGCACGCAGTTAATCCGGAAATCGTTATCGCTGAGCAGGCTGAGGCCTTTGAGCTGGGGCAGTGGCTACTTGCCACGATGAGTGAGTGCCCAACCTACGTTTGCATGGCGCCAGGCGCGGCTGTCCCTGTTTCGTCTCAATCACATGTTCAAGCTGCCCAATTTGAGGGGCCTCATCCGGCAGGCCTTGCGGGCACCCATGTCCATTTTTTGCAAGGAGTCTCTCTGAGTAAGCTTGCTTGGACCATTGATTACCAAGATGTCATCGCGATTGGCCGTCTGTTCCTGGACGGTCAGACCTACTGCGATCGGCTAATTTCGGTTTCGGGCCCGGCCATGGACACGCCTCAGGTGGTACGTACTTGTCGCGGTGTTGATATTGAAGAGTTGGTGGCGGGTAGCCAGGCCGCGGGAGAGAATCGACTGATCAGTGGTTCAGTGCTCGGTGGCCGCCGTGTGAACGCTCATTCAGCGTACTTAGGGCGATTCCACAACCAGGTGGCGGTTTTAGCCGAAGGGCGTGACCGTGTTTTCATGGGCTGGCTCGCACCCGGCGCGGAGAAGCACTCTGCCATGGGCATTTACTTAAGCAGTTTGTTCGGGCGAAAACCGATAGCGATGACGACGACGACTAACGGATCGGAACGCGCCATGGTGCCCATAGGCGCTTATGAGCGGGTTATGCCGCTCGACATTCTACCCACACAACTTCTCCGGGCGCTGCTCGTCGGTGATACCGAGACCGCACAATCACTTGGGTGTTTGGAGTTGGACGAGGAGGACTTGGCCTTGTGTACCTATGTTTGTCCTGGAAAATATGAGTATGGACCAGTGTTGAGTGACAATCTCGCTCGAATTGAGAAGGAGGGTTAAGTCATGGGTTTACGCAGTACGCTAGACAACCTCGAGCCTCATTTTAAACCCGGTGGCAAATACGAGTCTTGGTATGCCCTTTACGAGGCGGTCGATACAATTTTTTACAGTCCGTCGAGTGTGACTCAGTCATCTGCGCATGTTCGCGACGGTATCGATCTGAAGCGCATCATGATTACGGTGTGGTTCTGCACGTTTCCGGCCATGTTTTATGGTATGTACAACCTGGGTTACCAGGCCAATGAGGTTATCGCCGCGGG
>JAQXEB010000155.1 GCA_029251065.1 Luminiphilus sp. | reverse complement strand
TTATACCTGGTCTACAACGAAACCCGTGACGACGACGTCGGCATGTTCACGGAGAAGCGACGTGAGTGGATTGTTAAGTTTTCCCACACCTTCGATCTATTTAACTAATCGACTATAACTCTGGCTCAAAGCTCATGCCGCTAGGCGGCTTTGAGAGTGGCACAGATGTTCTATTGACAGCTGTGCACTCTGAGCAGACGATTCGAAATTGCCAAAATCAGGCTGGAAGTGTTTTTCGCCAGCGGCTGACTATCACTTGGTCAAACAAACCGGCCAGCGCGTAGGGGTCCTCGGCGCAAAAAGCGTGGGCGTCGTCATCGCGATCAAAGTCAATAATGAGCACGGATCCGACCATCTCATTGTCGCTGCTGAGCAACGGGCCCGCGGCAAAAAGACGATCACCTAAACCGTCAATGTAGGACAGATGGGCGTCGCGCGTATTAAGGCGAATTTGCAGGCTATTGGCCTTGTCTTTGCAATAAATGTGGTAGAGCACATCATCTCCTTCGAGCGCGTGTGGGCGGATGCGGTGAGTCTTGCGACTATAACCGTGTCGACGACTTAATTCTCTGGTTTGAAATAACGCCTATTGGTTAATTAGGTTTGGCAGCCGTCAAAACCGTGAGTAGGATCGTGAGTTGTTGTTTTCTTTTTAGTCGGACAAGTGGCCTATGAACACTAACCAAAATGATAAAGAACGCACGGCCGAAGGCTATGATATTCCAGCGATTGAGGCCTGGATCGCGGCAAACTCCGAATACTTTACGCCGCCCTTTACCTGGGTGCGATTAGAGGGAGGGCACTCCAACCTAACCTACCGTCTTGAGGACAAAACAGGCAAACAGGCAGTGATTCGTCGCCCTCCCACGGGGGAGTTACTGCCCAAAGCACATGACATGAATCGAGAGTGGTCACTGATCGAAGGCCTTTCCCCCACAGGTTTCCCCGTACCGGAGCCCATCGGTTTTTGCGAGGATTTATCGGTGACCGGTGCCTTATTTTATGTAATGGGGTTTTCCCGGGGCCGCCCGTTGTTTAATAGAGAAGACACCGTAGCGTGGGTGCCGGCTGATCAGCGAGCCACACTGGCCTACTCGTTTATCGACACCCTGGCCGACCTGCACGCGCTGGACCCTGATGCGGTAGGACTTGGGTCACTGGGGAAAAAGGAGGATTACATTGGGCGTCAAATTAAAGCGTGGTATCGCTCTTGGGAGTCGTCTATCGAGTTTGCCCAGCTTGACGATCCTCGTGCGCACGAGTTTAAAGCGTTCTTTCTGGCGAACCAGCCTGCACAAGTCACTGCCAGCGTCGTTCACGGCGATTACTATCTGCATAATTGTCTATTTTCTGAGGCATCAACGGTCTCTGCCGTACTCGACTGGGAGTTGGCCACGCTGGGTGACCCTTTGGCTGACCTGGGTTACACGTTGCGTGCATGGCCTGAGATTGATGATGACCCTTTCTTAGAGCCGACTGCACCGACGGCAGTACCCGGTCTTCCACTGCGTGGCGAGTTAGCGCAACGCTACTCAGAGCGCACGGGTTTCCCGGTTGATTTGCTCGACTATTACGTGGGTTTTAATCACTGGAAGACCGCTGCGATATTGCACGGGGTTTATGCGCGGTATCAGGCGGGACAAAAGAGTAGTGAGGGTGTTGACCTTGAGGGCCTAAGAGAGGGGATTCTCAAGGGACTTGCCGGCGCGGAGCGCGCGATCTCGAGGCTGAAGTAGCGTCTTAGTTGACCTTTTTGAGAGAACGCAGTTTGCCTTGACCGGTATAGGTAATTTGAAACGTGCCTACAACCCCCTCGGAAGTGAAGTGGGGTTGAAGCATCGACCACGGTAAATTAATGGTCTGACCATCGTGTGCCGTGACCTGCACTCGGGTCTTGTGACCTTGATAAAAGACTTGGGCGTCATGGTAACCAAGCGCGATCGAAAAGAGGGATTGCTTGTCCTGCATCATTTTACCGCCATGGATCAGACGCTAGATTTGCATAAATAGATAGGAAATTCACCTTGGCGTAACCGCCGATAGGCGGTCGCGGTGATTACTCAGGCACATTGGCGCGAAGCGTTTAAACCTTTACCGTAGTGACGTTATGGCGTCATGACATGGGAGCACCATGGACTTTTCTGATTTAGTGATTACGCAAATTAAGGGGCCGCTCGACGCACTCTGCGCTGACCTTATGCACGCGGGCGAGCTCGATCAATACCTCTTCTTCAACGGTGTTTCGGAGATGATTGGCGATGCGTCGGATGAGGGCGCAGTGATGATGGGCTGTATAGAATTGGGACGCTGCGCATTTTTGGGGTTTCGTTTCACGGCAAGTGTAGAGATGCAGGTTACACAGATTCTCGACCGGGCCATTGAATTATCATCCATTATGAGCGCCGATAACCCGCACTAAGCGCGGTGTCTGGTATGTGCCTGCCGACCGGGTAGCGATTGAGCAAACACTGGCCAAGATGCGACGGCGGTGTACGATCCGCAGTGAGGCTATTTACCGTGTGACTCACTTTGTTTCTCACGGTTTCACTAAAACGATGTCGACACGCTAATGGATAAATGTCGATCTAGAGCTGACTGCGGCCCGTTCAAGTCGAGCCAGACAGGCTGTTGGTAGCGCAACTTCATTCGCCAGTCTTGACTCAAATTCATGGCGACGTAAAGCGTGACAGTCTAACTGTTGGCCCCCATTTGTCCGTCGGGAAGCGTGAAGGTCAAATTGAAAGCATGAGGATCGCTCGTCCTACCACCTGAGAAAAATGAGAACTTAACCCCGACTTTGCGACGCCCTACCGCGCTAGCGCCTGTTACACACGGTAAGCATGGGTGCTGCCATCCTGCGGTCCTTAAGGGGTGACAGCGTGTCTGATTTAATAGACTCTTCTCGTTTGAATTTAATAGCTCAAGCCATAGGGAGTGAGTGTTGTCTGAAACTGTTTTAATCGTCGGTGCAGGTGCGACTGCCGGTGTCGGTGGTGCGTTGGCACGTAAGTTCTCCAAGGCGGGGTATCACGTGATCGTTGTCGGGAGAACTCTTGCGAAGCTCGAAGCTCTTGTGGCTGAGATCAGAGAGAGAGGGGGTTCGGCTGCGAGTGTGGTGGCCGACGTGACCTCCGAGGTCGATCAGGAAAAGATGGTTGAGGCTGTTCGAGCCCGCGAAGAGCCCCTTGCTGCAGTGATTTACAATGCGGGCAGTAACTTCCCCATAAAATTTTCTGACGTAACCCCAGAGCAATTTGAAGAGTTTTGGCGCATCGGATGCTTTGGTGCGTTTCTCACCGCTCGTCACGCGCTTCCGCTGTTCTCTGAGCAAGGAAGGGGTTCGCTGTTTTTTACTGGGGCCTCGGCGTCGTTGCGAGGTCGCCCTAATTTTGCACATTTCTCGGTCGCCAAGGCAGGACTTCGAAACCTTGCTCAGGCCCTGGCACGCGAATACGGGCCGCAGGGCATTCACGTCGCTCACGTGGTGATCGATGGAGTCGTCAACGGGGACATTGTTCGCGGTCGTTTTGGGGATTACCTGGCGTCTCTGGGTGAAGATGGGGCGCTTGAGCCTGACGCAATTGCCGAAGCGTTCTGGTCACTGCACAACCAACATTCGTCAGCCTGGACGCACGAGCTTGACTTGCGGCCCTATAAAGAGAGTTGGTAGCGCACCTCGTCTTCAGGGCGTTAGGTGGCCCTTTTTTCTGGGCCCCAAGATATGAATTTTATGCCGTCTAATGGCAGCGTTCAGTGAGCCGAAGGGGCTATAGTGGTGTGTCGTAATGCAGATAAAGTGTTGTAAAAGAGAATTTGAGCTTCAGAGAGTCGGGGCCGGTATGAGAAGTATTGTTATTTTAGGACTGGTTGCGGGCCTGACGAGTTGTGCTGTTGTGGGCGTAACGACAGCCGTGGTGTCGACGGCGGCTAAAGTCGCCACAGTGCCCGTTAAGGTTATCGGCGCGGCGGTTGAGGTTGTCACGCCAGATGATGATAAACCGGATGACAAATCTGATAACACTAACGACGAATGACATCACTTCGACTGCAATGTCACGACCAAGGGTCGACGCTAAAGGGTCAAGGTCCTTGAGCGAGGGGAGCTTATCGTGTTTCGCGATCAACGTTTTACAAACAGACGATGCGCTTTAAGGTCGCTAAAGTGTGTCGCCTTATTTCGTCCGAACAGGGAAGGTAAACATGAAAGCTGAGCTTCAAGAAGTGATGGGCATGCTGCGAAAACTACAAGGGTCGATTGACTTTGGTAACGCACCCGCCGACGAGAGGGAGGAATTAGCCACAGACGTTGCCGACATAATGGACGAGTTATTCGAGATTATGAAGAGACTGCCCAATGAGGAGTGAGCAGTGCTCTGCAATCCGCCCTTTGCCCGAGTCGCGACGTGCCGCGGTCGCTTGAACAGTTCCTTTTGTCACCGAGTGGCTGTTGCTCCACATAAAACTCGTTATTGCGCGCGTAGATTTTGAGCCGTTTTATCCTTTTGTTACGGGAGTGATATTCCGAGGCCAAGACACTGTAATACATCGATTTATGGCGCTTTTACAACCGCGCCATCCATCATGACAAAGGGAACTGCACGCAATAGTGAAGCGTTCTCTAAAGGGTTGCCTCGAACCGCAATGATGTCGGCTTGTAAGCCCGGACTAATGTTGCCGACTGCTTGACTTATCCCCATGTGCTGGGCCGCAACACTGGTGGCCGATTGAATCGCCTGCATGGGTGTCATGCCCTGCTCGATCATGATCTCGAACTGCCAGCCACCCATGTCATGGGGCAACACGCCGGCATCGGTGCCGTAGAGAAGCGTGACGCCTGCCTTGACTGCCTTTCTGAAGACTCTCCGCTGCGCCTCGGTGGTCGCCAGGTTGCGTTCTATAAATACCTCGGGGTAGCCGAGCTCGCGTCCCGCGGTGTCCGTGTAGGTGCCGTTATACACATCCATTGACAAAGCAACGCCCCGCTCGGCCGCCAGCCTAATGGTCTTGTCTGATAATAAGGAAGCGTGTTCAAGCGAATCGACCCCTGCCAGAATGGCGTCACGACCTGATTGATCGCTATGAACATGAGCAGTGACTTTGACCCCATTTTTTTTGGCGACGGCGACGACAGCCGCAATATCATCTTGATGCATTTCGGGTGCGCCGGGTGCGGTGCCCATTGAGAAGACAGCGCCCGACGCAATGACTTTTAAGAATTCGGCGCCCTTATCGACAGCAGTTTGTGCTCTTTGTGCGAAGTCCTCAGGCGTACTGGCGATGCCTTGCTGGGATTCTGGCGGTATTTTATCTGGCGGTATTTCAGGGAAGGTGAGATCACCACCTCCGCCCGGTATGGTGAGATAAGGCCCAGCAGTTTGAATGCTAGGGCCCTGCGCTAAACCTTTGTCAATCAGCGCCTTTGCCGTGGCTACCGCGTCAGGAAACCAGGCACCAACGTGGCGAACCGTGGTAAAGCCACTCTCAAGCGTGATCTCCGCATTTTTCAGGATGAGATCGAGGTTGTCGCGCGTCGATCGCCGTGCGTAGATACCGTAATCGGCTGCATCCTCGGGGTTGGCGTCAAAGTGAACGTGGGTGTTGATCAGGCCAGGCAAGCAGGTGTAATCGTGCAAGTCGATATCGGTCTTGGCCACGACTGCATCGGACGTGTGGTCTACCGCTGTGATAACGCCTTTATCGATTTGCACCCGTCGCGCACCGAGTAATGTTTCAGACAGGCCGTCAATGAGGTTGCCGCAGTGAATAATTATGGATTGACTCGCCCGCTCGTTAATACTCGATACGCCGGCTGTAGCCGTAAATGGGCCCAAGCTCGGGAGGGTGAGCGCCGCAATTAATAACACTGAAGACCGAATCGTATTCATGTCGTTTCCGTATCAAACTCATCAGTAGCCTAACTCAGCTTATGGCCTTTTATAACTGCGTTTTAAGCGCACTGCTCGGCTCGCTACTGCTGGCCGGAAGGTCCGACAGGGGTTAGTCCTTTACTAGAAAAGGAGCTGCGCGTCGCTGAGCGAATGAGAAGCGAAAGGACGTCCTGAACGCTGTGGCGTTAATTGCGTGTTGTGTGTCTGCTCGGTATGGATTTTCGAAAGACCTAATGGTGCCCAGAAGAGGACACGAACCCTGTCTCTATAAGAGTGCATTTAATGCCGATTAAGCAAGCTTTAAAGCCATATTTAAGA
>JAQXEB010000154.1 GCA_029251065.1 Luminiphilus sp. | reverse complement strand
GTCACGATAAAGCCCGCACTGTTAGGTATTCTTGGACAGTGAAGGCAACGCAATAACAATGAGTAAAGACGCCAAAGGATTCACGCTCATTGAATTATTGGTGACGCTTACGATTGTTGGGATTCTTGCGGCGGTTGCCTACCCCTCGTATCAAGCGCATGTCGCGCGATCGACTATGATTGAAGCGCGCTTAGTCCTTGAGTCATGGGCCTCACTGCAGGCCCAAGCGCGTCTCAAGACAGGTCGTTTCCTCCCACTCAATGACCTGAGCGCCAGAGCCCCGCTGAGTGACCGACTGTCGCGACTTTTCCGAGTTAATCAGCAACTCGGTGCCGATCAGCTGACGTTTAAACTTGAGTTGCAGCTGCTGAGGTCGCAGTTGGGTCTGTGGTCGCTTGCCGTCGACCACTGGGGTCGGTTGACGACCTCTGATCGCGGGTCCTGCTGTGTTGATTGATTACCTAGTGGCTGCAGCGTTAGCGATTTCTGGCATGTTGGCACTGCTTGTTTTGGGTGGTGACATTATTCAGATGAACACACAAGCGAGGGAATACTGGCAAGCGAGGAGTGCGCTTGCCGATTTTGAGGCGCGATGGCGACTGTCAGGAGCCTCGATGCCCACTGGACGGTTCTGTGAGGTATCGAGTGACCCGTGGGTGATCAATTGGTGTAGCTCCGAGCCGGTTAAAACCTTGCCCAATGTCTGTGTCTTTTCTCACTCCGACACCTCTTGGGTCAGCATGAGCTGGGGACTCGAAGGGTGTGACTCGGCGCAATCGCTGTCGGTGAGTCGGGGCTTTTGAGAGGAGCCTGCGCATGTGCGCGCCGACGACGGACGTTTGGTTTTAGTCTGACGGGCCTAATGGTGTCGCAAGCATTGGGGTTGCTGCTTACTGGGACACTGGTGGGCCTCGTTTCTCAGATATACCACAGCGCTATGGTCTCAGAGGATGCAGCGCAAACCGCGGCGCGAGCGTATTTTTTAATCGATACGATCAGTCATTGGATCAGCCAAACCGAAGGGCAAGTCGGACAGCCCGCCTCGGATCAGCCGTTTTCCGATCCTTGCGAGACGCCGGAGCGAATGCCGATGAGTCTCGCAAGTCCTGGGATTGTTCTTATCAATGCCGCGACGGTGCCCTGCGTGGGTCTGGAGGGCGTGGGTCTGGAGGCGACGACAATACCGTTAACGGCACTGCTGCTTGACCGTCGGTGGATTTGCAATGGTCAGTGCAAAGGGCCTGGTTTTTATGCGTTTATTCCCGTTTGTGGGCCCTTAGAGCCGACGGTGCTGTGGCGCGCGTCACCTGTTCCGCCCAAGGGGTGCGAGGGTGGCGATACGGTGTACCAAATTCAACGATCGATTATTTACTCGCGACCTTATTCGTGGCGCGTGGACGATGGTTTGCCGGCAATCATGTTACGCGAGCAAGCAGCCGAGCCAGACACCCGCTGGCTGCGGTCGTCAATGTTGGCGCCAGAGATCGTTGACTGGCGAATAGACTGTGTCGCCGGTTGCGCGCGAGAAAGTCAGAGGACGAACCCACTTTGGGGTTATCAGTTGCGATTCTCTGCGCAAGGACGATACCTGTCGCAGGTGGTGGAGCGCACAGTGGCGCTGTCCGCCAAATTTCGTGAGTAACTATCCGAAGTCGCGTCTCTCTTTGAGAACCGGCGCTCAAGGCATGATCACGACACTCACGGTGGTTCTACTCATGTCGGTTTCTTTGTTCATTCTTCTAGGGCCCTTTGCGCTTGCAAAAACGACCTGGCTTCTGAGTCAGGGGTGAGGGTAAAGCCGGGCGACGAGCCCTCTGAGTCAGTGGTCTGGCGTTACTCGTTGAGCCGATTCTGTGGATAACGAGGCACAGCCTTAGTTTTGACAGCGTTTGAGAGATCGCAAACGTCAATAATTACCTTTTTGTATCATCGCTTGACTTCAATTAAACGGATAAAGACACTACGTCCCGTCACGCGAACGGCAACGGTTACCGATGAGTACCCTCATCCTCTGGCCTACCTTAATGACGGGATAGTTATTTGGGCTGTTTGCGGGTTCCGTCAGTGCCTCGTTTTTAGAAGCGATGCACGTCCGGGCTCGACACTGCGCTACCTCGCAGGACGACCGCCGAACACGGGTTTCGTGATCGCTGTTCTGTGAGTTATCCGGAGCGATCCGGCCAGTGGTTCGTGCGACAGACCTCGGTGCGCACGCTAGGAGTCCATTTGTCTCGCGTTGTCACCGTTAGGAATAGACACGGGGAGAGCGAGAACATGGAACAACTTTCAGGCGGCGACATGATCGTCCGCGCACTCGAAGACGAGGGCGTGGAATATATTTTTGGCTATCCCGGTGGTGCAGCGTTGCACATTTACGACGCCATCTTCAAAGCTGACTCAGTACCCCATATTTTAGTGCGCCACGAGCAAGCGGCAACGCATGCGGCCGACGGCTATGCGCGTGCGACGGGCAAGCCGGGTGTCGTGCTGGTGACCTCCGGTCCCGGCGCAACCAATGCCATCACCGGTATTGCGACGGCCTATATGGATTCGATCCCTATGGTGGTGATCTCGGGTCAGGTGCAGAGTCACCTGATTGGCGAAGACGCGTTCCAAGAAACCGACATGGTGGGCATCTCACGTCCCATCGTGAAGCACTCGTTTATGGTGCAACGAACCCAAGATATCCCGAGCATTATCAAAAAAGCATTTTTTATCGCGACTACCGGGCGGCCAGGGCCGGTTGTGGTCGACGTCCCGAAGGATCTGACACACCCCGAACATAAGTTTGACTACGACTACCCCGAGACGGTCTCGATGCGTTCTTATCAGCCCTCGGTCAAGGGGCACTCGGGGCAGGTTCGAAAAGCGGCGCGTTTGCTTCTCAACGCCAAGCGTCCGGTGATTTATGCGGGCGGCGGGGTCATACAGGGCGAGGGCAGCGAGCTGCTGACCGACCTGGCGCGAAAGCTGAATTACCCAGTCACTAACACCTTAATGGGTTTAGGCGCTTACCCTGCGACAGATCGTCAATTTCTGGGCATGCTCGGCATGCACGGATTTTACGAAGCCAACATGGCCATGCATCACAGTGACGTGATTCTTGCGGTGGGGGCGCGTTTTGATGACCGTGTCACGAATACAGTGAGTAAGTTCTGTCCGGGCGCCAAAATTATCCATATCGATGTAGACCCTGCATCGATTGCGAAAATTGTCCCAGTGGATCTCCCTATTGTTGGCCCGGTGACCACGGTTTTGAGAGACCTAGACGCTCAAATTGATCAGCACGTCGCCTCTTCAGACCGAGTGATGCCGGACGTTGCGGCTATTGCAGAGTGGTGGGCACAGATCGACAGCTGGCGTGCAGCGCACGGGTTGTGGCACGGGCGCCGTTACGGCGAGTCCGATTTTATTATGCCGCAAGATGCGATTAAGGCGCTTTATGAGGCGACACATGGCGAGGCTTATGTGACCTCAGACGTGGGGCAGCATCAAATGTTTGCCGCGCAGTACTACAAGTTTGACTACCCGCGACGATGGATTAACTCGGGTGGCTTGGGCACGATGGGTTTTGGTTTGCCAGCGGCCATGGG
>JAQXEB010000153.1 GCA_029251065.1 Luminiphilus sp. | reverse complement strand
ACGTCACGCTCGCGTCGCTTCTCAAGGACGAGGGTTATGTCACCGGACAATTTGGTAAAAACCATTTAGGTGATAAGGATGAGTTTCTTCCCACTGCACACGGCTTTGACGAATTCCTTGGAAATCTCTATCACCTCAACGCTGAGGAGGAGCCTGAAGATCCCGACTATCCCTCTGATAATGCGTTGCTCGTTAAATTGTTCTCGCCAAGAGGGGTTATTCATAGCTTTGCCGACGGCGATATTGTCGATACCGGCGCCCTCACCAAGGAGCGCATGAAGACGGTCGATCGCGAGTTTAAGCTTGCTGCACTCGATTTCATGACACGGGCGGTGGACCAAGGTAAGCCCTTTTTCGTTTGGTACAACACCACGCGTATGCACTTTTTCACCCACACTGCAGACGATGAGCGAGGTCTGTCGGGACAGGGCTTTTACAATGACGCCATGGTCGGCCATGACATGATGGTTGGAGAGCTTCTGGATCATCTCGACGAGCTGGGCGTTGTAGATAACACCATCGTCATTTACTCCACCGATAATGGACCGCACTACAACACGTGGCCTGACGCAGCGATAACACCCTTTCGCAGTGAAAAAAACACCAACTGGGAGGGCAGTTTCCGCGTTCCTGCTATGGTGAAGTGGCCGGGTCGAATTCCCGAGGGCACTGTCGTTAATGAAATTATGTCCCACGAGGACTGGGTACCGACGCTGATGGCGGCGGCTGGTCGTCCTAATGTTGTTGCTGAGCTCAAGGCGGGAGTGACCGTTGATGGCAAGCCCTACAAAAACCACCTCGATGGTTACAATTTCCTGCCACTGCTCGCGGGTGAGACAGATCTAGGGCCCCGTAATTCATTTTTCTACTGGAGCGACGACGGTGTGCTCACCGGAATTCGAACTGGGGACTGGAAGGTTGTGTTTGCCGAGCAGCGAGCAAAAGGGTTTGCAGTATGGAGGGAGGAGTTTGATCAACTGCGAATTCCCAAATTGTTTAATCTGCGGCGTGACCCGTTTGAGCGTGCCGACGAGAACGCGGATAACTACGAGGATTGGTGGGTTAGAAAAGTCGCTCCCCGCATAGCGATCGCGCGTATCGAGCTTCAGATGTTCTTAACATCGCTGGCTCAGTTCCCACCGCGTCAGCGTCCTGCGACCTTTGGTGTTGATCAAATGATAGAGCCGCTCTACAACCTGCAAAAGGAGCAGGCTCCGTAAAATTTGCGTTAATGAAGGACTCTAGAACCGTGCTTTATCTCGTTTAAAAACTGAAAAGCCCCCCAATTGGGGGGCTTTTTAATGATCAATGATCGGTAATCACGCGTCCATGGACGCTCCTGCAGCCCCGTACACCACACCACCATCGACAGCGATAGTCTCGCCGACAACGTAGTCGCCACTGCGTGCAGCCAGGTAAATAGCCACGGCAGCCATGTCTTCGTCGTGACCAATTCTTCCTGAGGGAACACCGTGGCCGACTTCGTCTTCATGATCGCGCGCTGCTTTGTTCATCTCGGAGGCAAAGGCGCCGGGTGCAATTGCGGTGACGTTAATATGATCTTTGATGAGGCGTGTTGCCATACGGCGAGTGAGTTGAATGACCGCGGCTTTTGAGGCCTGGTAGCTGTAGGTTTCCCACGCGTTAATGCGAATGCCATCGATTGATGCAATGTTAATGACTTTTCCGGGTTGCGATTTTGAGGCCGCCGACTTCAAGGGTCCGTGAAGTGCTTGTGTGAGGAAGAACAGAGATTTGACGTTTAGGTCCATGACCTTGTCCCAGCCACTTTCTGGGAAAGTTTCAAATGCCTCGCCCCAAGCAGCGCCCGCATTGTTCACCAAAATATCCAGTGACTTCTCGTGTTTGAAGTACTCATCGGCCAGCCTTTGGCATCCGGCAACGCTGCTAACATCGTGCGGGAGTGAGAAACAGTTGGGCCCCAGTTCTGCAGCGGTCGCATCACACACATCAGCCTTACGCGAGGAAATATAAACCTTTGCGCCTTGCGCAATAAAACCCGCAGCGATCATTTTACCGATACCGCGTGAACCTCCAGTAACCAGTGCTGTTCGGCCTTTGAGCGAGAAGAGTGTGGATGTGTCCATTGATTGAGACTCCCTGAATTAAAAGTATGAAGTGGGCGCCTATCTAATCACGGATCACCGCTTCAGACATCCTTTAGCATTGCGTTTTGGGGTAACTACCGGGTTTTTAAGTCGAGAAAAAGCATCAGCAAAAAAGTTGCCGCACTGACCGCGCTGAGCAGCACCAGCACAGCGGTCTCGCCTGTAATCGGCAGTATCCAGCCGAGGATCCACGGGCCTGTGGTTGCACCAACGATGGCGCTTAACAGTATGCGCGCGCCCATGGCAGTTCCACCACCGCTCTTGGTCAGCATCCACGCATAGGCATTAGGGAAAATAAGGCCCATGAACGCCCCCGTGAAGCTGGTGTCGGCCAGAGCCACGAGGTCCGTCACAACACCCAAGAGAGAGAGGCAGAGACCCAGTAGTCCAAGGAGTGCGAATCCAAGCGTCGATACCCAGACTGCCAGTGCGGCGGCGGAAAGACGGACAATGACGAACCAAAAGAAAAATTGTGCCATATAGCCGGCGGCATCGGCATTGTTGCCGGACTGCTTGCTGAGCAGTGAAGGCATCCAGTAGGTTAATGCAGCCTCGATGAATAAAATGAGGAAGGCGACGAGTAATATCGGATAGACGCTTGTGGTCGTTAAGCTTGTGGTGTCCGTGGGAGTGCGACTCGGAATACGATCATCAATCTTCCAAGCGCCCACCAGAATAATAAAGGACAGTAAGGCAATGACGTTAAACAGTTCACTGCCAGCCAAAAGGTCTCGGCTTAAGAGCCACGGCGCTGCGACGGCACCGATGCCATAGGTTGCGTTCAGAACGTTAAGCAAACCTGCGTTTTTCTGAGAGAAATAGGTCACAAACAGGGTATTGAAAGACATGGAAAGTCCGCCAAAGCCAATCCCTAAAAGCGGAGCGGCAATCAGTTTGAGATGCCACGAGTCTCCGACAACAATCAGCCCGGAGCCCAAGCCCAGTGCAAGACTCGACAGCGCAATTCGCTTGCTGTTTCTTCGTTCTACCCAAGAGACCAAGGCCACGGCGGTAACAAGGCCGGAGCCGACGCCGTGGAGCGCGAAAAACAAACCGAGATCCTCTGGCGAGCGATTGAATTGCTGGCCCAGCTCGGCGACAAACAGCCCTAATACGCCTTGCTCAAGACCAATGAGGATGAAGGCTAAGAAGCCAAATATCAGAATCCGATTTGTCGGAACGCTTAACATCAGGTCACGATTACGTTGAGTTGTCACATGGGGGCG
>JAQXEB010000152.1 GCA_029251065.1 Luminiphilus sp. | reverse complement strand
CTCTGGCTCTGGCTCTGGCTCTGGCTCGGGTTCAGGCTCCGGTTCGGGCTCTGGCTCAGGTTCGGGCTCGGGCTCGGGTTCCGGCTCAGGTTCAGGTTCAGGCTCGGGCTCGGGCTCCGGTTCGGGTTCCGGCTCGGGCTCGGGCTCAGGTTCTGGTTCTGGCTCGGGTTCTGGCTCGGGCTCCGGTTCTGGCTCAGGTTCTGGCTCAGGTTCGGGCTCGGGCTCGGGTTCAGGCTCAGGTTCGGGCTCAGGCTCTGGCTCTGGCTCAGGTTCTGGCACGGGTGCTGGTGTCGGCTGGGTCCGAAGCGCATCAGCCACTCCGAGAAATTCCTCGAGCTGACTCTCTGCCTCCCCTAACTCAATACCTCGCTCTTGAAGGTCGAACACAATTCGGGCTAAACGTACAAACCCGTGGCCGTTATTTCCAGGAGCAGCACCTGCACCAGGGGCTTCTAAGGAATCAAGAATGTCAGCGCCAGACGCAAGGGCCTCAAGAACGGCAGTCACAGTCTCATCGGTCAACTCAGCTTCTAGGGGTGAGACACCCGACCCAAATAGTTCCTCGTTAATGAGAAACTCGGTGTTTTCTTGGACAACAAAAGAGATTTCGTCTGCTGGTTGTATTTCGAGTGAAGCACTCGCCGCCGTGACGACAACGTCACCCGGTTGAACCTCGTCCCCTACCTTCAACGCACGCGACGTTCCATCCGAAAACCGGATGGTCGCATTACCCACTAGTGCAGTGACCGTGCCTATCATGCAGTGCGTCTTAACCGAGCATTATTTTCACCCCTATACAGTCCCACGAAAGCGTTCGACTCAATAGGGACCAAAGGGCAGACTTTTAAGGGACATAATGAGTCCATCAACCTGTCCCACCGCGCATAAGCAAGGCCAATTGCACTCTATCTCGGACACCTAATTTTTGAAAAACCGTCGTTAATCGTGCCTTTACCGTGCGCTCAGAAACATTAAGACGCTCTGCAATCTCGCGATTACTCAGCCCATTGGATACCGATTGGGCGACCTGACGCTCACGCTTGGTCAAGTCATCAAAGGACACCTTAGGCTGATCGGACATCTGTGATAATAAGCCGCCGGCACCGGACATGAACCGACGCATCAACGACGCTGGGAGCCAAAACCCGCCATTCTGCACAGTATTTTCGACCAGCTTGAGCTGCGTCGTCGCAGCTGCAACATGGCAATAGCCCCGAGCACCGCGACCGAGGAGTGCAAAGGCCTCCTCGTCATTGGGCACAGACACCAGACAGACAATGGGCGCCGAGTCATCGGCAACCACTATTCGGTCGAGCATCAACACGGCTTTATCAAAATCTAGAGTCGAGAAATCCAACCAATAAGTAACCGAAGCACTAATGCGCTGGCCACGCAAAGAAGAGCGAAGCACCAGCGGCTCGAGCGCTTCGACCCAGCGAGCCGAGGGCTCCGGCGACAGGGTTAGCATGGTATTAGACATTACCGCTCCGATAATGCCCGCTGCTGCGCACGAAGGACCGGCTTCATGAGATAAGACAAGACGGTCTTTCGGCCTGTAAGAATATCGACGTCCACGGTCATACCAGGAATAATCGGCTGATCAGGACCAAAATCGACTTCACGTGTTCTGACGGTCACCTCGTAGTAAGGCTCATCATTACTGTCGAGGATCGTATCGGCACCAATCTGCTCAATGACGCCTTCCATGCCACCGTAAACGACAAAATCGTACGCCGTGAGTTTGACGTTTGCCTCTTGTCCCGGGGCTAAAAAGGCGATGTCCTTGGGTTTAATTTTCACCTCGAGTAACAACGTGTCATCGGCAGGTATCAGTTCAACAATATCTCTGCCCGGGAGCACAACACCGCCGACCGTGTTGTAGTGAAGCTGCTTAATCGTGCCAGTGACCGGTGCAACCACGTCCGTCTGATTAACGCGATCACTGAGTCCTTCACCGGCCTGTGAGCGTGATGCAATTTGTGTATACGTTTCGGCAAGCTTCTCGCGCGTCTGATTGAGAAACTCCAGTCGAACTGTCTCTATCTTACTGGTCGCCTCTTGAACAGCCGCTTCCGACCGACGAATACCCGCTCGGACCTGGCGCAGTTCACCGGTAGCTCGATTGACCTCTCTTTCTAATCGAAAGATTTCAACTTGGGACGCCGCACCTGATGCAACCAGGGGTCGTGTAACATTAAGCTCATTTCGTGCAAGCGAAGACTCTTTAACCAATTGATCCCGCTTCGCTTCGAGCTCGATCAACTCTTCTTCACGTTGTCGCTTTTGTCGAATCGCAATCAGCTTTAGCGTCTCGAGCTCTTCTTTACTCGTTTCAAAAAGTTCAAGCTCCTCGGCAAACACTTGTGGGGAGAGGCGCACCATTGCTGGATCGGGTAAAAACTCAAGACCCGACGCTAATGCATCCAGCCGTAGCGCTCTAATCTTCAGCCCTCGAAGTTCGGCCTGATTTTCACCCAACGACGCCTCTGATCGTGTTCGATCTAAACTTAAAAGCAACTGGCCTTGCTCCACCAGCTCACCTTCAGAAACGAGGATTTGCTGCACGATACCGCCGTCTTGAGAACCAATAATTTGAACTTGGCTCGAGGGAATAACCTTGCCCGTGCCTCGCGTGACAGTGTCCACACCCGCTAGCGCACTCCACACGATCAAAAGGCTGATTGATATCAGAACAGCGTAGAGTAATTTTCGAGCCCGTGTGGGCTCCTGCTCGATAATGGCTTCCTCAGACAGTTCGCTCCAGTCTCGTTGCGCACGCGTCTCGCTCGATTGATCGTTAGGCATCTGCCCTCCCAATCTTTCCTTCCCGAAGAGCCGCGATTACAGCATCGCGCTTACCGTCGGCAACCACTTTGCCAGAGTCCACAACAAGAATACGGTCCGCCAATGCAAGCAAAGAGTTGCGGTGCGTAATCACAATCAACGTGCGTCCTTCGATATAGGTTTTTAGATTCTCAATAATTGCGCGCTCGGTACTTTGATCGGTTCCACCCGTGGGTTCGTCCATAATGAGAATGGAGGGTTCAGTGACCAATGCCCTAGCCACCGCAATGCATTTTCTCTGACCACCTGACACTGAGTCTCCTCGCTCTGATATCGGCATATCAAAACCCAAGGGGTGCCGGTTGACCCAGTCCGCGATCCCAGCGCGCTCTACGGCTTTTATCAATTGTGCGTCAGTAATAGCGGGCCGGGCCAGTGCAATATTATCGCGAAGCGAACCTGTAAATAGCGTCACATCTTGAGGGATATAGCCTACCGCACCCCTGTATTCACGTGGGTCAAGTTGCCTGATGTCGACACCGTCTACTCGAATCTCGCCGTCGGTGGCCTCGAACAATCCAAGTGCCAGCTTCGCAATAGTCGATTTACCCGAGCCCACCCGCCCAAGTACGGCAATATGTTCACCCGCCTTGAGCTTAAACGAGGTTTGATTCAGCGACTTTATTCCCGCGCTCGGATACTCAAAACTAACATTTTTAAATTCGAACGATCCCTGAAATCTGTCACGGGATATAAACGCCTTTTCGTCCTTGTATTCGCTTGGTGTTGCAAACAAAGCATCGAGCGACTTCATGGCCACCTCTGCATTTTGGAACTGAGCTAACAACGATCCAAGCTTTGCAAAGGGACTGACGGCTCGTGTCGACAGCATCATGCAAGCGATCAACCCACCCATACTCAGCGCGCCGTCCGAAATCAAATAAACACCGACGACGATGACTGAAAGCTGAACGAACCGCTGAACGGTTGAACTGCTCTGTGTCAGTTTAAGATTGAGATTTCTGGACCTCAGATTCTGGCTGGCCAAAAATCGAGTGGCGTCTTCCCATTGACGCTGCATGACGGACTCAGCGCCCATGGCTTTGAGCGTCTCAAGCCCTGACAAGGATTCTATGAGGGTTGAGTTCCGCTGAGCACCTGCTGCGTAGCTTGTTTCTGTCAGCTTTTCCAAGCGCGGCCTGACAAAGAGGGTAATGCTGAGCAACACAACCAATCCAATCAAAATTGGCAACAACATGGTTGGCGATATCCAGGCAATAACGAGCAAGAAAATAAGCGCGAACGGGATATCAATCAGACCGGTCAAAGTCGCCGACGTCGTAAAGTCCCTAAGAAACTCGAAAGAACGAAGGTTCGATGCAAATGAACCGACGGAGGCCGGCTTAAACTCTAAGCGCATCCCCAGTGTTTTTTCCAAAATGCTCGCCGACAGCGTGATATCAATTCGTCGTGCCGCATAGTCAAGAAAGTAGCCTCTGACAATACGTAAGATTAAATCGGCAAGGAGCGCGACGAAAACGCCAAAAGCGAGAACCCAAAGCGTTTCAAACGCGGCATTGGGGACGACTCGGTCGTAGACATTCATCGTGAAAATAGGGACCGACAAGGCCAAAATATTGACAAAAAACGACGCGACTAGAACGTCACGATAAAGCGTTTTATGTTCCGCCATGACTGACCAGAACCAGTGCTCCTTGTGAACACCCAGCCCACCGAGAGACGATTCGAGCAGCCGAAATTTTGGCCGTACAAAGAGAACGGTCCCCGTCGCAATGGCGGTCAGTTCTGCAATTGTTATGAGCCTCGTAACGTCCCCGAACTGCGGCTCATAGAATGTCGCAATACCCTCCGCATCGATCGACTCAATAACACCACATCGGTTATCTGCTAAGAGTATTAACGCGGGCAAGAACCCCTCGCCAAGTGCCTCGACATCAAGCTTTTGCAACCGCGCACGTAGACCTGCTCGCTTCGCAGCTCGCATCAAAAGATCGGGGGTAAATTCATCGAGGGTCGTCGGCAGTCCAGCAGTCAGCGATTGAAGGGTCGCCGGGGTTCGGTGGTGGTGTGCTATGCGCTTCAAACAAGTCACAAGCGCCACACCCGGGCTCATTAAAGAGCCGGATTCGATCTCGCTGGCACTACGTTCATTCTCCACACTTATCCCCACCAAAAAAAACGCGCCGAAGCGTGTTGTGCTCGAAACCGCTCTCCCTTGCGTTCAATGCCGGGTCTCACCAGAGCTCTCTTTTTAGAATCACCCCAAAACATAAGAGTGACAGCATCGTACTGAGTAGCGTTCCCCCTAATTATCTATGAAATTGCCCACCCGAACCGGCTAGTGCGAACCAAAAGTGTGATGCGATTAACACTTTGTCATACCCAATCGCAATAAATAACCACACTAACGCAAGTAAATAGCACGAATGACCGTTAACGCGGGACTACTAACGCCATTTTTTTGACACAAGCGAAAGCGCCCTCGGCTTATCCCAGATCACGATCTAAACCGGATCCACTCAACCGAAAAATGGAAATAGCTAACGGAACGCTAGGGCACGGAGGGCGCAGTCTCCGTGCGCTTACAATGCACCCAAAAAAGCACCGTGGTCAACAAAACCACTGCGCCGCTTTGGTGTCCCGCGGCAATCGTGACATTTACATGCGAGAGAACGGTACCGATGCCAAGTACGATCTGAAGTGTCACTGCAGCCATCATTAAGACACTCGCAATACGTACCCTCAGATCGTGCGACCGAAGTACACCGTGAAGCGCGGCAGAGATCACAATCAAACCCGTCGCATAGGCCAGCATTCGATGATTAAAGTGAATGGTCGTGACCTGCTCAAAGACCGATAGCAAGCCGTCTCTATAAAGGGCTGGAGGAATAAACGAATCCCCCATCAGCGGCCAGGTTGGAAAAGACAGTCCCGCATTTGTACCTGCGACAAATCCTCCGCTCAAAATCATTAGATAGACCAGAGCAACAAGGCTCAGCGCCACTGACGCATGACCCATACGGATTATCCGCTCCGGCGAGAACAGACCGATCGTGAGCCACGCAATATAGCCGTAAATAGCGATTGCCAGTCCCAAGTGTGCGGTCAGGCGGTACTGAGAGACATCCGGGCGATCGACAAGTCCACTTTGGACCATATACCAACCCATCAACCCCTGGCATCCACCCAATATCAACAGCGCAAAAAGATGTGGTTTGAGCCGCGGGTGAACTTTCCCCATCCAGAGAAAAGCCATCAAGGGGAAGAAAAAGAGCAGGCCGATGAAACGCCCCAATATTCGGTGCAGGTACTCGAACCAAAAAATCTGCTTAAATTCGTCGAGCGACATTCCTGTGTTAATCAACTGGTACTCGGGGAACAGCTTGTACTGCTCAAAGAGGTAAACCCAATCGGCCGTCGATAACGGCGGGACGACACCCATAATCGGCTGCCAGTCGACCATCGACAGTCCCGACTCCGTCAGCCGAGTAATCCCGCCCAGTAAAATCATCCCAAAAATGGTGACAGCACAAACCAGCAACCAGCGGCCAATCAGCTTGTCGTCTTGATATCTCGTTACTTCAGTCATTTTTGTCCCCCAAAGACGCAGACAGTTTAACAAAATCAAGAAGCAGTTCGTTGTCTGGAGTAGACTTCGCAACAAATTAAGGAGCACCCCATTATGTCGTTGCTGCGTTTAAGCGGCGCCGAGTTACATTTCGGCACCCAAGTCTTGTTGGATAAGCTCGACCTCACTGTCTCAAAAGGCGAGCGTCTTGGGTTACTCGGCCGAAATGGTGTGGGTAAAACCACCCTTTTTCGTGTGCTGACCGGAGAACAAGGTCTCGACGACGGCGAGCGTTGGATTGATCCCTCGCTTAAAATGGCGCGCCTCGAGCAGGAACTTCCCCTGGAGGGCGAGACCTCCGTCTTTGACTGGGTCGCCGGCGGCCTCGACCAAGCCGGTGAGCTCTTGATCCAGTACAGCAGCTTACTGGGGGCTGATAGCGACGCCGATTTAGCAAAGATGGCGAATATCCAAGAAGCGCTCGACGCCTGCGATGGATGGACACTGCAAAATCGCGTAGACACCACGCTGACTCAATTGGGCCTCAACGGGTCGCAACTTCTCAAGGATTTATCGGGGGGGTGGCGCCGGCGCGTAGCGCTGGGGCGAGCCCTGGTGTCTGAACCCGATCTCCTGCTGCTGGATGAGCCAACCAACCACCTCGACATACCCACGATTGTCTGGCTTGAGCAACAACTTAAAAACTTTAGTGGCGCCATTATCCTGATCACCCACGATAGGCGGTTCTTACAAGCCATAGCCAATCGGATCGGTGAGCTCGATCGCGGTCAGCTCACAATCTGGGAGGGGACCTACCAAGACTTTCTGAAGCATCGCGCTGAGCAGCTGGCGGCCGAAGCGACAGCCAACGCCTTATTTGACAAAAAGCTGGCGCAAGAAGAGGTGTGGATCCGACAGGGTATCAAGGCACGTCGAACGCGCAACGAGGGCCGGGTAAGGCGACTCGAAGCGATGCGAGAGGACCGCGCCGCGCGGCGAAGTCAGGCCGGGAAAGCCAACATCACTATCGAGAGTGCATCGCGATCGGGAAAGCTCGTTGCCGAAGTCGAAAAAGCCGGCGTCCGTTTTGGCGATCACACTGTGATTCAAAATGTAAATACCATTATTCAGCGTGGTGATCGGATCGGTATTGTCGGTCGCAATGGTGCGGGTAAAACGACGCTCATAAAAATGGTACTGGGTGAGCTGGAGCCGAGTTTTGGACAGGTTAAGACCGGCTCAAAGCTGCAGGTCGCTTATTCAGACCAACTCCGCGGACACCTTGACCCCGAGGGCACGCTCATTGACAACATTTGTGGTGGCCAAGAGTTCATCGAAATTGAGGGCAAAAAACGTCACGCAATTGGTTATCTTGGCGACTTCTTATTTTCGCCTGATCGTGTCCGTGCACCCACTAAAGTGCTTTCTGGCGGCGAGCGAAACCGCGCTATATTGGCAAAATTATTCACACAGCCCGCCAACCTTCTGGTGCTCGATGAGCCGACAAACGACCTGGATATAGAAACGCTGGAGCTGCTCGAAGAAGTGCTGCTTGAGTTTTCGGGCACAGTCATCTTGGTCAGTCACGACCGAGACTTTATGGACCGCGTAGTCACCAGTCTTTTGGTGATTGACGAGCAAGGTCACGTCGAAGAACAAGCCGGCAATTTTTCTGATTGGGAAGCCCGCGGGGGCGCTTTACTCAGCACCGTTGATGAGAGTCGACTCGCAGCAAAGGCTGGAAAAAGTAGCCTTACTCCCGCTGCGTCAGAGCCGAAACAAAAGACTCATGTAAAAAAGAAGTTAAATTATAAAGAGCAACAAGAACTCGACACCCTGCCCGACCTAATCGCCGGTCTTGAAGCACAACAAGCCACGCTAGAGGAGGCAACGAGCAGCGCGGACTTTTACGCTCAAGATCAAGCACAGGTCAAAGCGGTATTAGCCGACCTTACCCGCGTCAGCGAATCGCTCGACACGGCACTCGACCGACTGATAGAACTCGAGGGCTAATTCAAGAACGTAGATCAAAGCGCCGACGCGACCGCAGCCACCACCTTGTCCATGTTGTCAGCATTCAGTGCCGCAACATTAATTCGTGACGAGTCGAGCATGTAAAGACCGTGTGTCTGTCGCAAGCCTTTTGCCTGCTCCACAGACAGTCCGAGAAAAGAGAACATTCCCTTCTCACCGGCAATAAAGGAGAAATCTTGATCGGTTTTCGCCGATAACTTCTCCGAAAGCTGTGTGCGCAGTGAAATCATTCGTCCGCAAACATGCTCAAGTTCCCGTTCCCAAGAAGATCGCAGTTCGGGATCGCTCAAAACGCGTCCAGCCAGCAGAGCCCCATGAGCGGGCGGCATGGAGTAAACACGCCGCGCGGCACCCAAGCCATGACTCTGAGTCGCAGCGGCACTCTGAGTATCACGCCCAAAAAAAAGCGCAACGCCAGTTCTCTCACGATAAAGACCCAAGTTTTTAGAGCAGGAAGCCGCAACAATGAGCTCGCCCAAACGGCTCGCCATGAGGCGTAAGCCCTGAACATCCTCGACTAAACCTGAACCCATTCCTTGATACGCAAGATCAATCAGCACCGTAAAACCCTGCGCGAGTGCCATGTCCGCAAGGATGGACCATTGCTCAAGCGTTAGATCCGCACCGCACGGGTTGTGGCAACAGCCATGCAGCAGAACGACGTCGTCACTTTTTGCTGACTTCAAATCGTTAACCATCTGCTCAAAGTCAACGCCGTGAGAGCGAGGGTCGTAGTAGCTGTACGTTGCAAACTTCAGTCCAACCGAACCCATTAGGGGAATGTGGACGGGCCATGTTGGATTGCTGATCCACACTGTTGCGTCGGGCGATGCTGCCGCTAAAACCTCCGACGCGATTCGAAGCGCGCCACAGCCGCCCGGCGTTTGCACTGCAGTAATGTGAGCACCATCACCGACGAGCTCGTCGCCAAAAACAAGCGTCTTCATACCGTTTAAATAGGCCAGGTCACCGGCTGCCGGCAGATAGGCCTTGGTCACCTCTTCGTCAATCAACTGGTACTGCGCTTTTTTGACAGCCTCAAAGACCGGACAAATACCGGTCTCGTCCATGTAAACACCCACCGTCAGGTCAATCTTGTGAGGATTGGGATCGGCGCGGCATGCGGCAGCAAGACCTAGTATTGGATCGGGGGCTAAGACAGACAGTTGTTCTAACATCGACGGGCTCTTTCAGTAACAAAACGACGTCGGGAGTATACGGTAAGGGCGATTTTCCATAAATGCCTGATATCATTTACCGCACACTTTCCTATCGATTCATCATGAACGAAAAGCCATTAGAGACACACAGGGATCAACTTTTTGCCGACCTCGTCGCTGAGCCGTCGCAGTTTAGCTTCAATGAGGCCGTGGTCGATGTCTTTCCCGATATGATTCAACGATCGGTTCCGGGTTATGGAACCGTCGTAAGAATGACCGGCGTGTTGACCGAGCAACACGCGAAAGAGGGGACACATGTCTATGACCTTGGCTGCTCGCTCGGCGAGTCAATTCGAGCAGCTGAGCTCGCCATTGGAGATAGAGCGTGTCACTTGATCGGCGTCGATAACGCACCGGCAATGATCGAAAAAGTACGTGAAGAAACACATCCACTATCGAAAATAGTGTGGCACTTATCCGACATCACTCAGATGGAATTTAAGACCGCGAGTGTGGTGATCATGAACTTCACCCTGCAGTTCATTCCAATAAACGAGCGCCTTAAGCTGCTCAAGCAGATCCGTTCGGCCATGGTCCCGGGGGGTCTTCTCATTCTCTCTGAGAAACTCACAATGCCAGACGCCGAGATGAACCGGTTGATGGTGGAACTCCACCACGATTTCAAACGCTCTCAGGGCTATAGTGACTTAGAAATTGCTCAAAAACGAGACGCCATTGATAACGTACTGATACCTGAAACTGCAGAAGTCCATAGAACACGGTTAGCCCAAGCCGGATTTTCGCGATCCAGCATCTGGTTTCAGTGCCTCAATTTTGCTTCGTTCATCGCAATCGCATAACCGCACATGGAGATCCCACAAGAATTAAAAGCCGACATTCAGGCGTTTTCAGAGCGGTGGGAAGAGGCGACTCTTCGTGATTGGCTCACCACTTTACCCAAGCAACTGGCCGCGAACATGGCTGAGCGTCGGTTTGGTGATCTACCTCGATGGCGCTCGTCGCTCGCGTCTTTGCCAGAACTCAAGGCGCAGTCAATGGCGCTTAATGCGCCCAGCATCTCCGTTAATGGCGACATTTTAGCCGAGCAACGTGCCGCTCTCGAAATAGCGCTGCGAGGTCTTCATCCTTGGCGCAAAGGGCCCTTCTCCCTGTTCGATATCGAAATTGATACCGAGTGGCGATCAGACTTCAAGTGGGACCGGCTAAAGAATGTCATTGACCCGTTAGACGGACGCAGAGTACTCGATGTCGGCTGCGGCAGTGGCTATCACTGCTGGCGCATGAAAGGAGCGGGAGCTAGTGAAGTCATCGGTATAGACCCCACGCCATTGTTTGTTTTGCAGTTCAAAGCGCTTCAAACTTACATCCAATCACCCGAGGTCCACGTCCTACCGCTGACACTTGAGCAACTGCCAGCAAAATTACGCGCTTTTGATACCACGTTTTCAATGGGCGTCCTGTACCACCGACGAGCGCCCATGGAGCACCTCACGGACCTGCGCGATACGCTTAAACCGGGTGGACAGCTGGTGCTGGAGACATTAGTCGTTTCGGGCGATGTGAATACCGTATTTGTGCCGCCCGGGAGGTATGCGCGAATGGGTAATGTTTGGTTTCTGCCAAGCCCAGAGGCGCTGATGAGCTGGATGGGCAAAGTCGGCTTTGTCGATATCGAGCTTTTGGATGTGAGTCAGACCACCATTGATGAACAGCGATCGACCGACTGGATGACATTTTTTTCGCTCGCCAACTTCTTAGACCCAAACGATCCCACTAAAACCGTCGAGGGCCACCCGGCGCCCACTCGCGCTCTGATCACCG
>JAQXEB010000151.1 GCA_029251065.1 Luminiphilus sp. | reverse complement strand
GTGAGAATTGCGCCCCAGCGATAGACAGTCTTGCGACCTATTCGATCGGATAGTCCCGAAAAGTAGAACTGCGTGGGCACCATAAAGGCGGCTGCAATCAGTACCGCGGTGAGCATCGTGTCGCGGGACAGTTCAATGGAGGGAGAGTTCATGCCGTAAGCGATGACGAACGCGATTAAAATATAAAAGGTGACCTGAACCGACAAAAAAGCACCTGCGGCCAACATGATGCGTTTTGGGTATTTACGAATCGCCATGATGACGGGTGAGCGTTCTACGACTTGCGGTGCAGCATCGCTCTCTGTTTGTGCATCGCTCAAGGACCTAAATGCTTCCGTGTCTTCGATCTTGAGTTGGATGTACATGGAGATGCCAATCAGAACAATGCTGGCGATAAACGGAAGCCGCCAACCCCAGTCCATGAAGGCCTCATCACTCATCGAGCTACTCACGCCGATAAATGCAAGGTTCGCAAGAATGACACCAATGGGTGCTCCGGCTTGCGCATAGGCGCCATACCAGCCGCGCTGATCCGCCGGCGCGCTCTCGGTAACCAGCAGCATTGCACCACCCCACTGGCCACCAATCGCAAATCCTTGAACGAATCGCAGAGTCACGAGCATCAGCGGCGCAGCAATACCGATGGACGAATAGGTCGGTAAGAGACCGATCAGAGTTGTCGCAACCCCCATCATCATCAGTGCAACGACTAATGTGCGCTTGCGCCCGATCCGATCTCCAAAATGACCAAAGACAATGCCGCCCAACGGTCGCGCTAAAAATCCGACGGCCAGGGTGCTGAAGCTAATAATCAGAAGAACCATGGTGGGAAGGTCTTGCGGAAAAAACGCCTTTGGAAAAATCACCGCAGCTGCAGTGCCGTAAAGGAAGAAGTCGTACCACTCGATACTGGTCCCCGCAAGCGAGGTCATCGCGACCCGACGCATATTTTGTTCTTGGTTCTGCTCTTGATTTGGCTCAGAAGTCTCGCTCATTGTCGTCTCTCTTATTATGGCTTCACCGGTGCGCACGCAGCGGATCAGGGGCGTACATCTCGTGATGCATCTAATACGTTGCTGGCGCACGGGTCAACACACGAACAGCGCAGGGAGGGCTCGGACGCGTGGTCGAATCTGTGCAATCATTGCTTGGCCTGATCACCAACACAGAATGAGATGCGTCCATGAGTACGACAGAGTCCTTCCAGTTTTACCATCAACATTCCACGCTGGAGCGACAGCGAAGCTTCGTGAATGGTCGGTTTGTGAGCTCGAACGCGGGTGCCACCTTTCAAACTCAGCACCCGGGAACAGGCCATGCCATCTGCGACGTCGAGGTTGCCGATGCGGCGCTGGTAGATGCGGCGGTAGAGTCGGCCGAGCAGGCCTTCGTCAGTTGGTCACGGACACCCGCGGCTGAGCGCGGCGCCATTTTGCGGCGCGCAGCAGTGCTTTTGCGCGAGCGAAACCAGGAGTTAGCGGAACTTGAAACTTTGGATACTGGAAAAGCCATTCAAGAGACCGCTGCAGTCGACGTCATCAGCGGTGTTGAAGTACTCGAGTACTATGCGGGTGTGACCCAAAGCTTGCAGGGCTCACAGGTCGATTTGCCGCCGGAAGCCTTCGCCATTATGCGCAGAGAGCCTTTGGGCGTCTGTGCCGCAATTGGCGCGTGGAACTACCCTATTCAAATTGCACTCTGGAAGTCGGCTCCCGCGTTGGCGTGCGGCAATACCATGGTCTTTAAGCCGTCAGAGGTCACACCGCTGACGGCACTAAGACTCGCCGAGATTTATCGAGAAGCGGGTTTGCCTGAGGGTGTATTTAACGTGGTGTTAGGGGCCGGCGACGTGGGTGCCGCGTTGGTCCAGCATCCGAAGGTGGCAAAAGTTTCTTTGACGGGCTCGGTTGCTACGGGGAAGCGCGTTGCGGCAATGGCGGCGCAAACGCTCAAAAAGGTCACCTTAGAGCTGGGAGGAAAGTCACCGATTGTGATTTTCGATGACTGTGATTTCGAGAGCGCGGTGAATGCGGCGCTTGCCGGCAATTTTTACTCAACGGGCCAAGTGTGTTCTAACGGCACTCGCGTATTTGTCCATGAAAAGATCTTTGATTCATTTGTTGACGAGGTCGTACGGCGATCTTGCGCCATTGTGTTGGGTGATCCATTTGATCCTGAGACACAAATGGGGCCGTTGGTTTCGGCACTGCAGCGAGACAAGGTCATCGACTACCTGAGACAGGTGAGAGCCTCCTCGGAGGTCGAGCTCCTCTGTGGCGGTGCCACGGACGCTAAGACCGACGGATATTTCGTCTCTCCTGCAGTGGTCGTTGCCCACAGTGACGATCATCCTGTGGTCACTCAGGAGGTGTTTGGCCCCTTAATGACGGTCCTCAAGTTCAGCGACGAGGACAGTGTAGTGGCGCGTGCTAACGAGACGCGACTGGGTCTCGCCGGGGCCGTCTTCACCCAGAACTTTGCACGCGCTCACCGCGTTGCGAACGCGCTTAAAGCCGGTATTGTTTGGATTAACGAGTACAACATTACGCCGGCAGAGATTCCGTTTGGAGGCTACAAGGAGTCGGGTATTGGACGGGAGAATGGACTGCAGACCATTGAGCACTTTACTCAGATAAAAACTATTTACGCTAATCTGGGTGCGGTTGAGCGCACTTACTGATGCTATTGCGACCCATGATCTGGCGTGTCTGTTGAGGAAGGGTGCCATGCGGCGTTGGAGGAGAATCTTATGGCGATCGCTTGGTTGGGACAGGCTTTTAAGGTCTGTGGTGCTCAGTATGGCGATGCTGACGGTGCTCAATACAATGGCTAAGGATTCAAATGTCAGTGCAGAGAGGGTGCCCAAAACGCTGCTTGTCATCGTGGACGGTATACCCACCGATGTCATTGAGCGGGTCAAGACCCCGGGGCTCGATGTGCTGACCTCTCATGGAGCGTTCAGCCATGCGTACGTCGGGGGGGAGGTCGGAGAGGTGACCGAGAGCCCCACCGTTTCAGCCGTGGGCTATATGAGTCTCCTCACCGGTACCTGGTCAAACAAGCACAACGTGCGCGCCAACTACGACCTTGCTCCTGACTATGACTACTGGGATATTTTCAGGGTCGCAAAGCAGCAGGACACGTCCTTTACCACGGGTCTGTTTTCAACGTGGACTGACAACCGAACTGTTCTATTGGGTGACGGCCTCGCTCAAGCGGGTGGCGATAAGTTCGACTTCGTGGCGGACGGTTTTGATAAAGATCCATCGTTTAAACCCGATTTGGACGAGCTTGAGCGAATTCAGGCGATTGATCATGAAGTCACTCGGCGCGCCGTCGAGACCATTACACATGAAGGCCCTGATCTGTCGTGGGTTTATCTGCAGCACACCGATGACGTCGGGCATTTGTCTGGAGATGGCCCGGAAATGGACCGCGCTGTTCGTTGGATCGATGCGCGTCTCGCCCAGCTTTGGAGTGCCGTTGAGGCGCGTCAGGCGGAGCACAGGGCAGAGGATTGGCTGGTGCTGGTGACCACGGACCATGGCCGATCGCTTGAGGACGGCAAACACCACGGCGGGCAATCGGTGCGAGAGCGAACCACATGGATAGCGACCAACTCGCGCTCTGTAGAATTCGACCCGACGACTCCCCCGGCAATCGTCGACATTTTTCCTTCGGTTGCGATACACATGAATTTTAAGATACCCACTAATGTGAGGCGGCAGCTGGAAGGTCGCTCACTTATTCACAAAGAAGGTAGCCTCGATGCAAAGTGAGTTCGATTACATCATTGTCGGTGGTGGCTCCGCTGGCTGCGTTCTCGCCAATCGCTTGTCTCAAGACCCTGACGTGGCCGTCCTTTTGCTGGAAGCAGGTGGTGAGGGTCGCAGTCTTTTTGTGGATATGCCCAGCGCGTTCGCGATACCAATGGCGTCGAAGGAATTTAATTGGGGGTACTACAGCCAACCCGAACCGACGCTGAATGGGCGGCCCATGGACGCGGCGCGCGGTCGTGGCTTGGGTGGCTCATCAGCGATTAACGGCATGGTTTATGTGCGCGGTAACGCCTGCGATTTTGACGAGTGGGAGGTCAACGGAGCAGACGGTTGGAATTACCGTAATTGCTTGCCTTACTTTCAGCGTGCTGAGACGTGGATGCACGGCGCCGACGCATACCGTGGTGGTTCAGGGCCCGTGGGCACCTCTAACGGTAACAACCGCAAAAACCCCCTTTATGACGCTTTTATTGGTGCGGGTGAACAGGCGGGCTACGGCACGACAGATGACTATAACGGGCACCGCCAAGAAGGCTTCGGACCCATGCACATGACGGTAAAAGGGGGGGTTCGATCGTCCACCAGGCGGGCCTACTTAAGCGACACACGAGGCCGTAACAATCTAACGGTGCTGACCCGGGCGCAGGTAGACCGGGTTGAGATGGAGGAAGGGGTCGCGACGCGAGTCTGCTTTGAGCACAAGGGAGTACCGCACAGTGTTCGGGCGAGAAGAGAAATTATTCTCAGTGCCGGCAGTATTGG
>JAQXEB010000150.1 GCA_029251065.1 Luminiphilus sp. | reverse complement strand
AGCGCTCGCGCGACCAGTCTGCAGACGCGCCTAAACGCCGCAGTTGCTGCGTAATCGTGCCACCGGACTCCGCCTTCCAGTCCCAGACTTTATCAATGAATGCGTCGCGACCGAGATCGTGGCGTGTAATGCCGTTCGACTCAAGCTGGCGCTCCACGAGCATTTGTGTCGCAATGCCCGCGTGATCAGTCCCTACTTGCCACAGGGTGCTGCGACCTTTCATACGGTTGAAGCGAATCAGGGCATCCATGATGGCCTGCTGAAATCCATGGCCCATGTGCAGCGTACCGGTCACGTTGGGTGGCGGAATGGGTATGCAGAACGCCTCGTCTGCGTCACTGGGTGCGAAGTAATTGTTCGCCTCCCACTGTTCGTACCATCGCGACTCGATGTCTGAAGGGGAGAATGTCTTGTCCATAAGCTCGATAAGCCTCATGCCCCTCGGGGCTCATGTGTAGCGCTGATTATGGCAGTTCGTGTTTACTCAGCGGATAACCTTTATCTCTGTAGTGTCGCCATGCGTCTCGCAACGCGCCCAAGGAGTTAGGATCTTGAGTGACCACTTCGGCGACTCGCTCAAAACGTGCAAAATAACGAGGCGGCGCCAGCGCTAAATTGATCAGCACGTCGTTGTGTGTGCTGGGCACCTGATTGAATCCAAGCACGACGTGCTCGTTTTCATCTTCCGCTGCCAGAGCATGTGGAATGAAGCTCGAGGGCTTGAAATCCCAAAGAAAAGTGTTGAGGGCCAACAGCTGCGTCTCAGACTCGCAGTTGATGAAGATCTTGTGGCCTCGTCCCAGCGCTTTCTCAGTAAGTCGTGCGGCAACACTCAAGCGGGCGTCACTGCCTGCGGATTTGACCACATAAAAATCGACACGCGTCATTGATGAATCAGTGACTCGATTTTTTACGAAGGTATTCGACCAACAATGGAACCGGACGTCCTGTTGCCCCTTTTTGCATGCTTTGGAACGCCGTCCCAGCAACATCAAGGTGTGCCCACTTGTACTTTTCAGTGAACCGCGCCAGGAAACACGCCGCTGTAATACTGCCTGCGGAACCGGTACCAATGTTCTGCATATCCGCGTACTTACTGTTGAGCTGTTTATCGTACTGTTTATTGATGGGCAGTCGCCAGGCCTCGTCACCGGAGGCCAGTCCTGCCTCGGTGAGCGACTGTGCGAGACCATCATCGTTTGCGAACAGCCCTGATGCCTCATAACCCAATGCGACGATAATCGCGCCCGTCAGAGTCGCGATGTCGACGACCTCAGCGGGTTCGAATCGCTCAACGTAAGTCAGCGCATCGCAGAGGACGAGTCTGCCTTCCGCATCAGTGTTTAAAATCTCGATGGTTTTTCCAGACATCGACGTGACCACGTCTCCGGGTTTGGTTGCACAGCCACTCGGCATATTCTCCGCCGCCGCGACAACACCGATAACGTTAATGTCCAGATCCAAAGACGCAACCGCTTGCATTACACCAAATACTGAGCCGG
Organism: Luminiphilus sp.; assembly: GCA_029251065.1. Lineage (GTDB taxonomy): Bacteria > Pseudomonadota > Gammaproteobacteria > Pseudomonadales > Halieaceae > Luminiphilus. The sequence continues at coordinate 15,443 of JAQXEB010000150.1, read as the reverse complement.
CACCGCCCATATCGAATTTCATGGACTCCATACCTTTTGAGGGCTTCAGCGAAATCCCGCCCGTATCGAAGGTGATGCCCTTACCGACAAGACAGTAGGGTGCGTCCTTCGCAGCGCCACCTGAATACTTCATGACGATGAGTTTGGATGGTTCGTCGCTGCCATGACCTACGGAAAGCAGCGATCCCATGCCGAGATCGGCCATCTTTTTTTCGTCCAAGATGTTGACCGATATTTTTTCAAACCGACGTCCGAGCGCGCGACCCTCTTTGGCAAGGTAGGACGGCGTGCATACGTTTGCGGGCAAATTAACCAGTTCTCGCGTCAAGTTGGCGCCGTTACCAATGGTAAGACCCGTGGTGAGGGCGTGTTTTACTTTTGCGCTGCTCAGCAGAGTATCCGTTGCCACTGACAGTTTACGTAATGCTGGACCGGGCTTTGGAGATCCAAGCGTCGCGGTGTAGTGATAGCAACTCAGAGCAACATCACGGCTTAAAAACTCTAAAAATGTTGACAGCTGCGCCTTATTATCGGCGATCGTATCGGCCACAAATACGGCCGACGCGGCCTTAGATCCTGCGAGAGCACGCGCTACAGCACTCGTCACCGTGGTCATAGCGTTCTGATTAAAACTTGATCGGGAGCCACATCCAATGGTCATGACACGCGAAATACTCTCGCTGCCCACCATTACTGTGGCTTTGCCCAGCTTAGCCTCTGCATCACCAATGGCAATGGCACGTTCAATGACGCCGCTTAAGGCGTCGTTGACTTGTGCCCCAGTCGCTGTCAGCGGCTCTTCGGCAAATAGGGGGACGACGACAAGTTCGTTTTTAGATTTGGCGACATTCGATGCTTTGGTAGCGTTAACCGTGAGGTTGCTCATGGTATTTCCTTACGTAAATCGGGCTGGTCAAACTGGCGCGTAGTGTATGATGATGGCGAGCAGAACTAAACCATGACGCTTAAGAAAGCCTGCTAAATGCGGTAAAAATGCGCACACGACGATACCTAACCACCGATGTTATGACGCACACGCTCGCGGTATCGCTGGTTTTGTTCCTTGTCGTCTTCAGTGGGCGTTTTATCAAGTACCTCGCAGAGGCCGCCATAGGTGATCTCGCGGCGGATATTTTACTGCCCGTGATGCTTTATAAGTTACCCGCTTTTTTTGAACTGATATTGCCGCTGGGCTTCTACATCGGTGTTTTGTTGTCGTTCGGGCGTTTGTATGCTGACAGTGAAATGGTGATCTTGCGAGCCAGTGGGACGAGTCAGAGTCAGCTGTTCCAACGAATAACACCGGCGGTCATAATTGTAACGGCCACAGTGGCACTCATATCATTGTATCTCGGCCCGTATGGGGCACTCAAAGCAAACGCGCTTTTAGCGCAACCGCGTGCCGCCGAAGGTATGCATGTTTTGACGGAGGGGCGCTTTAAAAAGCAACAAGGCGGTGACTACGTCACGTATGTGGAGCGCATCGCTGATGATGGGCGCATGTCGACCGTGTTTATTGCAGAGCGTCTTAGGTCAGACGAGGGCATAACGCTTTTAGCGACACTTGCTGAGTCAGGCGCTATGGAGATCGATCAGCAGTCAGGGCGTCGATATCTGACCTTGGCTAACGGAAAGCGCTACGAGATGGCGCCTGGTCGAGCGGAGCTGACTCAAGCGCAATTTCAAGGTTATCGCTCACTGATTCCTGAGGTGGAGGGGGGCCTTCGATCTCAGGCACGCGTCGAAACACTGCCTACCGGGGTATTAATGGAGAGTGGTGACCCCGAGCACCGCGCGATATTGGCTTGGCGCGTTTCACTGCCGCTCATTGTTCCAGTGATGGCGCTATTTGCCATACCCTTGAGTCGTACGGATTCGCGACGCGGTCGTTATGCTCGTCTAGGTCCGGCATTACTCGTTTTTTTGGCGTACTTCGTTGTGCTCTCTCAGGCCCGATCAGTGGCAGAGGAGGCGGGCTCAATGACCCTGTTTTTCTGTACGCATCTGGCGTTCTGGGTTGTGGGTAGCTTTTTGTTGCTCAAGGAAGAGCTGCCGATACTCCTGAGGAGGACGCGTGAAGCGACTTGACCGCTACCTTCTGCACAGTCTGCTTTGGGCCATTCTGGGGGTCTTAGTAATTTTGGTGGGACTCGATGCTCTGAGCGACCTTATCGATGGGTTGGGTGATCTGAGCGAAACCTATGGTTTTTCGGATTTACTCATTTACATTGCGTTAACACTGCCACGCCGTGTCGAGGAATTCGTTCCTTACGCGACGTTGATTGGTGCGTTATTTGGTCTGGGCAAGTTGGCTTCGAGTAGCGAGTTGACGATTGTCCGCACCGCTGGCGTGTCGATGCCTCGGCTTGCATTAATGGCCATCAAGCCCGCACTCATCGTCGCCTTGTTGGGCTTTTGCGTCGGAGAGTACGTGGCGCCAGTTTCCGAGCAGGTGGCGGTGAGTCAGCGAGCGCTGGCCTATCGCAACGACCCAAATCTTGCCGGTCGATACGGTGCTTGGAATCGTGATGGAGGCACCTTTATCCATGTTGATGCGGTTCAGCGAGGCGGATTGATTTTTGGAGTCACTTTAATCTCATTCGATGAAAATGGGTTTTTGGTGCGCACGGTTGCTGCCAATCGCGGGACTTATCAGGGGGAGGGTTGGTTGCTAGAGGATGTGGCCGTGACCTCAGTAACCGATGACGGTACGCGCGTGTCGTCTGTAACGACAATGAATTGGACCTCTGAGATTACGCCCAGTTTATTGACGTTGGATTCGGTTAAGCCCGAGAGTTTACCGGCGACTCAGTTATGGGGTTACGCACAATATCTGAGAAACCAAGGTTTAGTGGCTAACGATATTGAGCTCGCGTTTTGGAATAAAATTTTGCAGCCCTTGTCGTGCGCCGGGCTGGTCGTTCTGGCAATGTCCTTCATTTTTGGGCCTTTGCGAGAAGGGAATATGAGCGCGCGAATTTTCGCGGGGGTGTTGGCGGGTGTCATTTTTCGGATCAGCCAAGATTTCTTCGGTCCGGTGACATTGTTGATGGGCCTCAGTGGCGGGGTCGCCGCACTGCTCACCGTTCTCCTGTGTTGGAGCGCGGGGCTTTTACTGTTGTTGCGACGTCAGTAGGTACATCGAAGCGTTTACTTTTTCGTTCGAGGGGGCGCAAGTCTGAGCTCAGTGTTAGAGAGCTGATCGTGCAAGTACAGCCGCTCAGTGTTGCCCCAGCGCCAAAAGAAACCCATGCCGGCAATAATTGCTGCGATCACATAGATCAAAACCGATGCATTGTTGATGTTGAAGTACAAGAAGGGCAGCAGCGACAGGATGACTGGCGCGGCGGCAGTGCCGATGCGAATAAACACGTGCGTCCAAGGAATAGGGGCATTGTCGAGACGCGAAACAAGCTTTACCCGCCATGCTTGCATACCCAGGGTCTGACCCTTCTGGCGCCAAAACAAGCCGAAAAAACCGACCAAGGCGAGGTAGGTCAGGATCCACTGCTGCCACGCCGGGACTGATCTGACCACCGCAGTATCGGTGGGTCCATGAATGGCGATGAGTAATGCTGACGTCAGCATCAAGAGCGGGATAATCAAAAATAAGTCGTAAAACATTGCGCAAAGGTGTCGCCAAATAGGGACTCGCGGCAGCGCAGTGGCTAAGGATGGTTCTTGGTGTTCAGTCGTTGGGCTCACAGATCCGCGCTCGGTAGGTTAGTCGAGTAATTGTAAGTGATCTGTCGATACTTTCACGGACTCAGTCATTGCCGCCTGAGTTGGAATTCGCGCACCAACGCGAGCCAAGGTAAAAGGCGGGGCCGGCGAGCCTTTGAGAGACGGCTCGGAGACTGTTTGCTGGTCGGTCAGGACGTCGCTGGGTTCAACGCGCAGCGGAATCCCCCAACGTTCAAACTGCCTCACCAACTGCGAGGCGTCTTTTTCGGTGCAGCTGCGTTTGATGCGATGTGACCGGCCATTGACCAAAAGGAGTGCTTGAGTCAGGGATAGTTTAAACGACTGTTGGAGCTCTACTTTTAGTGTGCTCAGCTGAGCCTCGCTCAACGCCTTACCATCAAGCCAAACATCTATTTCATGCATAACGTTGCCCCTCGCCTGAGGTAATACCTATCTGATACCCTCGCGCTAATTGTTGAGAGTGTACCTTATGACCACAATTCAAGACCTAGTTGAGCAACGTATTGCCGCGAACTTCGACCCTGTTTTTGTCGAAATTGTGAACGAGAGCGCTATGCACAACGTCCCGCCGGGATCCGAAAGTCATTTTAAAGTGACTTTGGTGTCTCAGACTTTCGATGGCATGCGATCTGTGAAACGCCATCAGGCTGTTTATGGGGTTTTAGCCGAATACATGGGTTCTCCCATTCACGCACTCGCGCTTCACACCTACACGACAGATGAATGGGGTCGGCGAGAAGGATCCCCGGACTCGCCTAATTGCTTGGGTGGCAGTAAGGCGTGACAAACGAGGAGCGTAGCCAGACGACAGCTGTTGCCGCACTTTACCGGTTTGTCCGGTTAGATGACTACGAATCAATGCGAGAGCCATTGCTCAATTTTTGTACCGAGCGTGGTGTTAAAGGCACGCTCCTCTTAGCGCATGAGGGTGTCAATGGCACGATTTCCGGCAGTAAAACGGCCATCGCTGAAGTGCTTGGTTATTTGAGGTCCGATGAGCGACTGACCGATCTCGACTGTAAATTGTCTTATCACGAAGAGCGGCCCTTCTTGCGAATGAAGGTGAAGCTCAAGCGAGAAATTGTGACGATGGGGCTTGAAGACATCGATCCTAACCAGTCTGTTGGTCGCTATGCATCGCCGAGTGAGTGGAACGAGCTGATCGATGATCCCGAGTGTCTGGTGATCGACACGCGAAACGATTACGAGGTTGAAATTGGTAGCTTCCGCGGTGCCATAAACCCAGCGACGAAAAGTTTTCGAGACTTCCCAGCGTGGGTCGATGAAAACCTAGATCCGCAAAAGCACAAAAAGGTCGCTATGTTTTGTACGGGCGGAATTCGTTGCGAAAAGTCGACGTCACTTCTAGTGTCAAAAGGATTCGATGACGTTTGGCATTTAAAAGGCGGCATTCTGAACTATCTCGAACAGACGCCCCAAGCGTCGACGCGCTGGGAAGGCGAATGCTTCGTGTTTGATAATCGGGTCGCGGTGAATCATCAGTTGGAAAAGGGACAGTACGATCAATGTTTTGCCTGTCGATTTCCGCTTGACGACGCGCAAAAAAAATCGTCTTTGTATATTCCAGGTGTATCGTGCCCGCGATGTCACGACGCGCACAGTCAGGATCAAAAAAAGCGTTTTTCCGAGAGGCAGCACCAGATGACACTGGCGCGACAAAGAGGCGAGGTGCATCTCGGGGCGACGCCTCTGGCACGTGAGCGTCAGTAGGGCGGTATAGTCGGCAACGCCTGCAGTGCAAAACCAATGCTCACGCCTTGAGAATCACCACTTGAGATAATACCAACGGCTTCCAGTTGACCGTTGAGTTGTCGCCGCGCAATGAGACCCCCTGAGTCGCCTTTTTGCAGCGCGCACTGAAGCGTAAAAAGGACACCCACCTCGCTTACGGGGCAGGCCACTTCTCTGGAATATCGATCTCCCAAGGCTGTTTCGCCCCCAAAGCCAATCGCCACTAACACCTCTCCGAGCTCGATCGGGCGTCGGCTTGTGGAGATGGGTTTTAAGTGAGCCAGCGCCTCGCGCGGTGCGCCTATCAACAACCAATCCTTGGCCATACTGCCGCCTGAGTTGATCGTTTCGACCGCCACGGGTCCATCGATGAGGTGTAACGTTGGTGCCTTTGCGAAGGTCATGATTCCGTCGATGCAGTGCCAGGCCGAGGCGAGTAACGCTCGTTGTTTGGTGTTTGATATGAGGAATGCGCTGCAACGCTCTACGAAATGCCGGCGACGGCCCTGCTCGTTACGTTGTAGCGGAACATCGAGTCGTACCACCGAGCGTGACTGCTCGGTGGTCTTGCTGGGTTCTGCCGTGGCACTGACTGACGCCGCGAATACGACGACAAGCCCAATGTGCAGTAGGTGACGCATCGTGAATTTTGCCAACAGGGTGGTGCCTGAGTATGTAGGCAAGCGGCAATAAACACTATTAAACGACAAGAATAAGTCGCGCCAAACGATCAACTCTAGTCCTGCGATCAAACAACTCCAGGATGTGCAGACAGCGACAGGTCAATCGACTCGCCAGGTCGTAAAATACGATCTATCATGACCAAAAAGAGTATCGGAGGGCACCACGTGCGGTTTATGAGTCAGGAGTGTCAGTTGACCCTTAAAGAAGGTCTTGACGAGCTTTACACAGGCGCGCCAGAGGTCGCTGCCGTGTCTGCGCGTAAAGGTAAGGAATTTCGGGACCATGACCTGACACACGTTATATTTGGTTGTGACACGTCGTTGAATGGCGAGATCTTACTCAATCCATGGGTGTTATTTGGCACGACTATCACACGCTCTGAGCTTAAGGATTACGCGGCGGATCCCGATGTAATACGCTTAAACGCCGAAGGGATCGATTTGATGGGTGGGCGTTTGCGAGGTTATTCACTTTTTGTTGTTTACTACTTGCCGCTCTACGTGTGGATTTGGGCGCGACATGTTCGTTGCATGGCGATGAAGTGGCCACATTCCTCGGTAACCGAGGAGATGCTCAACACTCCGCTCAGCGAGTTGCGTCGGCAATTCGGCATTCGGCTCTACTGCTCATAGCTCGGATCTGCTTTCAGATCATTGCTGCTAACAGGACGTTGAATCGCGAGCGAGCGATTGGGGTTCTCGCGCGTCAACACTGATCGCCTCGAATCCCCCGAAAACGGTGCTTGCTTGGTTTGCAACTGAGTGTTTAAGTAGCGCGCACTAAGATTGAGTGGGCGTAAGGGAGCAGTGCAGTTGAGTCAGTCCGACACCCTCAGAGGGGTAATGCTCGCGCTAGTCGCAAACTTTATTTGGGGCATTGCTGCGCTCTACTGGCTTCAAACGAAGCCTATTGACGCCTTTGACGTGATGGCACATCGAGGTCTTTGGACCTTGCCCGTAACACTGATCATCGTTTTGTTGTTTGGCCGCCTCAGAGAAACACTGCGCCTTCTTCGATCCTGGCGATTTACATGCTGGGTGGCTCTGTCCGCCCTGATGCTGACCATTAATTGGGGCGTTTATGTTTTCGCCGTCACCAACGAGCGCGCGACTGAAGCGAGTTTGGGTTACTTCATGCTGCCCTTGCTGACCATTGCCCTGGGCGTGTTTGTCTTTGGTGAGCGCCCAAAGCCAGTCCAGTTGTTGGCCATCGGTTTGGCGGTTTCAGCTGTACTTGTTCAGTTGGTCGCTTTTGGGAGCCTCCCTTGGGTGTCCCTGACGCTTGCACTCAGTTTCTCGCTGTACGCGGCCATAAGGAAACAAATTGCGGCGGACTCTTTGCAGGGGCTTTTTTTGGAATCGCTCTGCATGGCGCCGTTCGCCATTGTCTGGTTAATTGTCAACGACGGTGCAGGTCTTGGTCTGCATGGCACTCGTGTGGATTTGTTTCTTTTATTGGGTGGTGTGTTTACGGCAGCGCCGTTACTGACCTACGTTGCAGCGACTCGTCTCTTAGCGCTGTCCACTATTGGGTTACTGACGTATGTGGGTCCGACGTTGCAACTGATTGTAGCGATTTTTGTGCTTAGAGAGCCTGCGACGCTAATCACCGCAGTCACATTTGGCCTTGTTTGGCTGGGCGTGATTGCGGTGAGTTACGATGCGTGGCGCGCCTCGCGCAAGCGTCAGTGATTCTGCATCCACCCACCCGACTTAATCATTGATCAATCGACGCTAAAAACTCTGAAATCGAGAGCGAGACGTCTGATTCTCGTTCAATGAAATCAATGCCAGTGGCCTCGATCTGTGCGGTAGTATCCGGATCTCTCACTGTCACTGTGTGCCCTAAAATATGATGAACATCAGCAATAATCTGTGGGAGCACGGTAGCCCAAGGTTCGTTTTGAGCGGCGAGTTCCCAAAATGACGTTTCCAAGGTGACGTCACTAGGGTTGAGACGCTGAATCGATTCTGACGAGCCACGCGCTGGATTGTAATTTTCGATCACGATGTGGCAGCCAATCGAACGCAATGCACGAGTCAGTCTGTGGCAAATCACCGACTCCCGAACTTGTATGGAATCGGGGATGAGAAAACTGAGTTGAGAGGTGCCAACAGTGTGTTCGGAAATCTGCGTTAAAATGCGATCGAGTGCCGATGCGTGTAGGCAGGTTTCGGCACTGAGTCGCAGCAGCACGTGGCGAGTTGTTTCCCCCAGTGCTTCGAGGGCTTGGAGAAGCCTACAAGCCTCCCTGAGTTCAAAGTAATTAATCGCAATCTCGAGATCGCGGTGACGAAACTGTGAGGAGCCTCCAAGGTCTTTTTGGTTGTCGTCATAGCGGCGGATGACGTAAGCCGATTCGAGCAGCCTTTCGTGACGGACAGACACACGGATAACAGGGCTGAGTCTGATCGCGTGGGCCGTTGGCTCAAGACGCGCAAAAGCCTCCGCGACTGCGTCATCAAGCGTTTTAGGTGTCGGTACAGCCGCATCGGTAGCGGGCGTGGTGCCGACTGACTCACTTGAGGTGTTGTCGAGGACTCCGTTGATTAACGCTCGAGCGTCTGAGTGTGTTTGGTGGTCGACAAGCGCAATCGACAGATTAGCGGCCGTCTCCTCAGAAAACGCCTTAAGTACAGCGTGTGTGATCGTTTTAGGCATTGCGTCACGCACCAGTGCGCAAGCAATGTGAGTTCGCAGCTTTTTGACGATGCCTATACTCAGATTCTGAGCGTTTAGCGCATCAGTCAACGCGTCGTCAGTCCAGTCCCCCGACACTTCAAAGGCGATTAAGCTGTCCTTGGTTCCAGTGCGTCTTGCTCGTCTGAGTGCACGCTCTGTCTCGTGAGTCAGGGCCGCTAGTGCATCTGACTCGCGCGCCTGAAATTGCTGACTGATGTCATCCTTTGCATCGCTAAGTTTTGAAAATAAGGTTTGTTCGACCAAGCTCAGCTGCTCAATAGTGGACAGTGTTTTAAGCGAGCGCCCCAATTTTCGAGCGAGTTCAATGAGCGACATGTCACGCTGCTTTACCCCACGTTCGTCGCTCAGTACGAAACGCGTCGCGTGTCGATTGACCCAAACCACCTGAAGATAGACATGGCCGTGTCCGCCTTTTTGTAAAAACCAAGTATCGACTGCGAGCTGCTGAACAGCCCGTGCAGCCCGTGCTAACCGGGGCCTGCTCGACAAAATGGCATCGAGCTCAAGCGGGGTGAGGTCCACCTCAACTCGCCACTGAGTCGGCGCCGAGGCGACGCTGACCGAGCCTTTTTCTCGGTCGATGAGCAGCGCTTCATAGGCGGCGGTAACGGCGGGACGTTGTTTCGGCTTGTCACCAATAATGTTGAAAATATCGTCAGACGAAACAGTCGTGGCCGGCGGGTTCTCTTCATTGCCTGCAAATGCGATCAAGGTTTCAAGATCGGTCTTCATTTTGTCGAGGCTTTGCCCCTTCAGCAGTTGAACGACCCAGTGGTCAATCAGACCGTTCGTAATCATTGCAATCAGATGCTCTGATTGGTCGGTGTCTCCAACGACGTCGTTTAGAGCTGTCACAACTGAGACGCGGGCACTGTCGATGCGGTCCTTCGCGTTTTCGCGCGCGATCAGCCGATCCCTATTTTGCCGTTGTTGCGAGATCAGCAGTGTTGATAAGTCACCCAGTGTGTTTGCCGCGGTTGATAATGCCATAGGCGAGCCATCAAACCGTGCATTTACCGCGTCCACCGCGGTGATAAACCCTTCGAGATGACGTGCTTTTCCTCTTGGCAAGAGTGTGACCAGATCGGCGATACGATCGACCAGTAGTCTGCCGGGGTGGTCTCCTTGAATCAGAAAGTCTTCGTCGCTTAATGCAAGCTCTAAAAAACACAATTCCAGCCTGACCAGTGGTGGGAGCATTTGTTCTGGCGGCATTACGCGCTCTAACACGTAGTCAAAGAGTGCTGAGGAAATTTTATGAGCCTCGACGAGTCGGTCGTAAATAGCCGCTTTCGGGATGAAACCAACTGCCTCTATGATAGAAGTGACGCTATGACGCTTACCCGTGTTTTCTCGACGAACCTTTGCAAGGGCTTGCGAAATTCGTAGAGACTCGGATGCGAGCTCCAAGCTGTTGACACGGCTCGGATTTAACATTTCTTGGCTGGTGGAAAGTAGCCGGTTTCGGGCAGCCTCGTCGCGCAGTGGCGCGGCTAATCGAGCTGGAACGAACCGAGCCCTTCCGCCCGCGGCTGTCAGCTGCGCCTCGGTCGCGGTTTGAAGGGAAACGCTTGTTCGATTAAACGCGGAGGCGGGTATGCGTCCAGAGAGTGCGTCAAGCGCATGGGCATTGATCCATGCGCCGCTGTGGATGAGATCTTTTATGTCGTGTTGTGGCACGCTGAGACTCTGAGGGAGTGCTGTCGACCCACTCATTTGGGGTGACGCCGCTTGCTCGCCGTCAGCGGATTCCGCTTCACTTTTAGAATGGAGTTGAACCAATATCTGTGATCCCGTTTTTTTGAGCTCACCCTCGATGTCTGGCAAGAGTTCATGCGAGGCTAAGTGAGCATTGAGGTCGAGGTAGATTCTCGCTAGCTCTGGCAAAAGCTTTCTTACAAATGCGCTGTCAGCGTCCACTAAGAAGGTTCTAGGGAAATCAATATCCTTAAGTGACTGTCGGTAAGCACTGCATAATGTTCTTGGGCTGACGGGTAGCTCAAGTCGCTTCGGGTCACGCTCGAGGCGTGCGGCCAACCGGAAAATCATGCTCTCGAGTTCAAGCCAGTAACGCTCGGTCCCAGCACGCACAATTTTTTCGATGGCCAGCGTGTCCTCAAACTCCTCGAGTGGCACAAGCGCCAAGCGAATAGGCTCGTCACTCTCTACAGTCGTGACCGCCGAGTTCTGTGATGCACCGCAGCGCCCAAATGCATCGGAGACCGAGCGCGTTATTTGGTGCACGACAGACTTGATGGACCCTTGCAACGTGACGAAGGCTGAATAGCATTGGTCTTGATTTTTTTGATCGAGTCGGGAACTGGTGGAGAGGGTAAAAAGGTAGTCAGCTGTTTCTTCTAAGATTAATGACAGACACGGTGTCAAACGCTCAACCGCAAGGGCTTCCAGCGAGGCAATGATTTCATCTCTGTCCGTCGATTCGTTCACGCGCTTCACCCGTCAACCACATGATACAGCCTTGAGTGTTACAGTTGGCGCTCCCCACATCAAGCCACGCTTGGAGGTGCTCATTGGATGTAAAGCTGACCGAGTTATGTCCTTTGGCATGGAGATCCTCGCTTGAGGATGTTCTCTTGGGCACTGCCGGGGCGACGATCGAGAGACGTTTGTTGGAGGAGACGCGCGCAGGTCATACGTATTACCCTGAACCCGGTCAAATCTTTGCAAGTTTGGACAATCTGGCGCCTGAGTCGGTGCGCGTGGTGATTCTGGGTCAAGATCCTTACCACGGTCCAGGGCAAGCCACCGGTAAAGCTTTCGAGGTTCAGCGTGGGCACGTGTTGCCACCCTCGTTGCGGAACATTAGAGAGATGTTAGCGCGCGATATCGGGCACCTTTTTGCTGAGCATTTCAATATCGGTCATTGGTCGAAACAGGGGGTATTGCTCTTAAATACCGTGTTAACTGTTCGCGCGGGGGAGCCTGAATCACACCAGTCTTTTGGGTGGCAGAGCGTCACAGACCAAATCATTGACGTGGTAGCCCGTGACGTCTCGCCAACGGTGTTTTTGCTGTGGGGCCGGCATGCGCAAAAAAAGGAAGGGCTGATTAGAGGGCCGCAAAACTTAATTTTAAAAGCCCCTCACCCCTCACCACTCAGCGCCTACAGAGGATTTTTTGAGTGCCGACACTTCAGTCGGGCCAATCAGTGGCTAACCAGCCAAGGTGTCCCAGAGATTCTATGGGGCTCAGTCGAATGAGCACTAAGACGGCAAAGCTTGTATTTCAACCCTCACATCACGCACCTGCAGTGTGCGGTCTTTGGCATCAACGACGACCTCGGACAAACATAACCAACCGGCCTCTGTTTGCGTCACCTCCACGATAGAACCGACCGTTTTTGAGGTGCCGGCATCGACGACTTTGTCATTAACCGAGGGTGCGATCGACCCCGGTACAGAGACGATCGATAATCTTCGCTTAGGAGAGCCGCGGTAGTGCAATCGAGCGATAATCTCCTGGCCGGTGTAGCAGCCTTTATCGAAGTCAATAATCCCCTGAAGATCGTAGTTCAAATCCTGAGGTAAAAACTGGTGCATTGTGGCCTGACAAATTCTTGCCTCGCCCCGCAAGAATCGCTCATATCGCCATGAGTCGTGCGTGATCACGTGATCAGGTGCGCAGTTGTTGTTGCACCACACCTCGTAAAGTAAAGCACTACGTGGCACGACGATCATGTCGTCGCTTCCCATGGGTGGGGAGGAATGTGAGCAGCCCCAGCAGTTCCAGGTCAGCAGCGTTAAGGTCGTTTTTGAAAACATCAGGTACTTACCTAAATGCGTCTTCAGCGCCTGAGCGACGTCCGCGTCGGTTCGCAGTAGTGCACGATCGTCTGAGGTCATGACGGCAGTAAAATCTGCAATAACACGACCCTTTAGATCGCAGAATGCGCCGTCAATAGGACTATTGAGCGGCAGTCTTTCAAAGTTCTTAGTCGTTTGCCCTTGCAAAACCGATCGCACATCAAGGCCTGAAAATTCTAAAACAGCGTCACTCACGATTTTTGCCCTTTTTGAAAATTGCCGCTCGAACCTCAATGAGCTTTAAGGTACTGTGCCGGCATGACTGATGCTGACCATAACAGAATGCGCTGGGCAAGTCGGCGAGGATTGCTCGAACTCGATCTGTTTCTGGCCGATTTTGTGGCCTATCAATACCCGTCTTTAACTGCGGAGTTCAAATCCTTGTATCGCGAGCTTATGACATCGGCTGATCAAGATATATTTGAGTGGCTTATGGGCCGTGCTGAGCCTGATGAAAGCCTGGCGCCGATCGTTTCAGCGATTCAGGCTTACAAGCGTTTGCCGCCGCAGTCTTAAGCCTTAGACATCAGTCTCGCGGTAGCTCGGCAGCCCCGCGTGACTGGTGAGACCGTTGTGAGGGATCAAAACAGTATTTTCGCCTTTGGCTAACAAGTGCGGATAGTCACTATTGAAGTGCAAGCCACGCGACTCCTTTCTGCGTTGCGCACAGTCCACCATTAACTTAGCCACTAGCGTCAGGTTCCGCAGCTCCAAAAGCTCTTTCGTGATCGTGAAGCTGGCGTAGTAGTCATCGACTTCTTGCTCAAGCACCGAGATGTGGTTTGCCGCTCGTTTGAGTCGTCGGTTGGTTCTGACGATCCCGACATAGTCCCACATGAGACGCCGAAGCGCGTGCCAGCTGTGCTGGATAACCACCGCCTCATCCGATACCCGGACTCGGCTATCGTCCCACTGGGGCAGGGCTCGCGGGGGGGGTGACGAAGTCTGTTTTGAAATGTGCTCAGCCGCACTTTTTGCGTAAACGAAGCATTCAAGGAGCGAGTTGCTTGCCATTCGATTTGCGCCATGTAGGCCTGTACAGGCGGTCTCACCAATCACATAGAGACCCGCGAGGTCCGTTGCACCATATTGGTCGACGATGACACCACCACAGGTGTAATGCGCCGCGGGCACCACCGGTATTCTCTCGCTCGCCATCTCGATTCCCAAGCTCTGACAACGCGCGTGAACCGTTGGGAAGTGCTCTTGAATTTGCTCAACCGATTTGTGCGTCATATCGAGGTAAACACAGTCCAGGCCCAGTCGTTTCATCTCGTAGTCGATCGCTCTTGCGACGACATCGCGAGGGGCCAGCTCGGCCCGCGAATCAAATCGCGGCATGAATCGCTCACCACTGGGCAAGTGCAGAGTGGCTCCCTCACCCCGCAGGGCCTCGGTGAGCAAAAACGTGCGGTTAGTCGGATTGTACAAGCAGGTTGGGTGGAACTGATTGAACTCCAAGTTTGCGACACGACAGCCTGCCCGCCAAGCGAGAGCGATGCCGTCACCCGTAGCCCCATCGGGATTGCTGGTATAGCGGTAGACTTTGCTTGCACCACCTGTGGCAAGCGCCACGGTCCTTGCGCTGATCGTCTCTACTGTGCCCGTACTGGTGTTCAGGACATAGGCGCCTTTCACCGCGTCGCGACTGATGATTAAGTCGACCACGCATCGGTCGGTCAGGATTTGAACGTTGTCGCGCTGTCGGATCTGGGCATTCAGGGCTTTGGAGATAGCACTGCCGGTTTGATCTGCCGAGTGGAGAATCCGACGAATGGAGTGACCGCCTTCCATCGTCAGGTGGAACTCTCTAAATTCATCGTCGGGTTGGTCGTTTCTCAAATCAAAGTCGACGCCCTGATCGATCAGCCAGTTGACCACTTCCTTGCTTCGCTCGACCGTGAATCGAACGGCGTCCTCATGGCAAAGACCGGCGCCCGCGCTGAGCGTGTCCTCAACGTGTGCTTCCACGGTGTCTCGTTCGTGCAAAACCGCGGCCATACCCCCTTGCGCCCACGAGGTCGAACCAGAATTCAGGTCTGCCTTGGAGAGCAATCCGATTGATAGCGTTTCAGGTAGCTGAAGCGCCAGGCTTAGACCTGCGGCGCCGCTGCCGACGATGAGAACGTCAAAATGTGTATCTAGCACCATGGACTCCGTGTTGCAGCTGCGGCACTCTGGCCTCTGTGGCTGCGAGCTTTGCATTGTGACAAATAATTGGAACTTTTCGAATCAAGTAGCGTCTTAAACAACTGAAAACAGATTGGGCATAAGTGGTCGATGTCGGATCTGCTAGGCGGGAAGCGGTACAGTGGCACTCAGCGACGGAGATGACAAGCTCGTAACGCGCGCTAAAAAGGGCGACTCGCGGGCGTTTGATCTATTGGTTTTGAAGTATCAGGGGAGGGTTGCGCAACTGGTGTCACGCTACGTGAGTAATGCGGCAGAAGTCGAGGACGTGACTCAGGAGGCTTTTATCAAAGCCTACAGGGCGCTGCCCAAGTTTCGAGGCGATAGCGCGTTTTACACCTGGTTGTATCGCATTGCGGCAAATGCAGCTAAGAATCACCTGGTTGCCCTTAGCCGTCGGCCAACGACAGATTTGGCGCTTGACGACTCGGAGTCCTATGAAGTGCCAGGCCGATTGAAAGATAACGAATCGCCGGATGAGGTGATCATGGGGCAACAACTGGAGGCGGTCATCTCTCAAGCGATTGACGCCCTGCCGTTGGAGTTAAAAGCGGCGTTAACGCTCAGAGAATTTGAAGGTCTCAG
>JAQXEB010000149.1 GCA_029251065.1 Luminiphilus sp. | reverse complement strand
CTGAGAGCCTTGTGCGAGTGTGGCCTGATCCAAGAGAATTAGGGCCAGATCGGCGAACCGGTCTTCGTCTGACTCACTGTCCATACGCTTGACCAAGCCGTGGTCGGTATTCACCTCTAAGATGGGCTGGCTGTCCGGTAGCTCCTGACCGGCAGCTTCTAAGATACTGCGCATTTGCGCGCCAAGTTCATGCTCACCGACGACTAGACAGGCTGGAGAGTCGGTCAACCGAAGCGTTGGTCTCACCTCGCTGATTCGACTGCCCAAAGCCTCTTTAAGTCGCTCAAGGAGCCCCTCATTGTCAGTCTTGGCCGCCTCAAGTTCAGCCTTCTCCTCATCGGTGCTCTCACCCAGATCCAATTCACCCTTGGCAATGTCCTTCAGTGCCTTGCCGTCAAACTCGTTAAGGTGACCCATGAGCCAGTCATCAATTCGATCTGACAGCAGGAGCACTTCTATGCCCTTTTTCCTGAACACTTCAATGTGTGGGCTGTTTTTTTTTTTTTTTTTGTTGTCAGCAACCACGTAGTAAATGGCATTCTGCCCTTCTTGCATCCGGGACACATAACTCGTCAACGACACGTTTTGAGTGTCGTCGTCGGTGTCTGTAGACGCGAATCGCAGTAACTCGGCAATCTTCTCACGATTTGCAAAGTCCTCTCCTGGACCTTCTTTAAGCACATTGCCAAAGACATTCCAAAACGTCTGGTACTTGTCAGGGTCGGATTTCCCCATTTTACCCAGCATGTCCAACACCCGTTTCGTCACAGCGCTTCTCAGCGAATCAACCTGAGGGCTTTGCTGGAGTATTTCTCGTGAAATATTGAGCGGTAGATCTTGGGAGTCTAAAACGCCCTTTACAAACCGCAGATACAGCGGCAGAAACTGTTCAGCGTCATCCATAATGAACGTCCGCTGGATGTAGAGCTTTAGCCCACGCGCACCGTCACGATTCCACAGGTCAAAGGGCGCCTGGCTGGGCAAATAGAGTAATGACGTGTAATCGAGCTTCCCTTCTACACGATTGTGGCCCCAGCTCAGTGGCTCCTGATAGTCACTGGACACGTGCCGATAAAACTCTTTGTACTCCTCGTCGCTCACCTCTGAGCGACTACGCGTCCAAAGTGCCTTTGCCTCGTTAACGCGCTCGTACGCAGGACTCGTCGGCACTGCGTCTTCGTCATCATTATCGACAGGTGGTGCTTGTTCGAGCATCAAAACAGGCACAGAGATGTGGTCTGAATATTTTTTTATGACGCTTCGGACACGAAACGGTGACGCAAATTCCTCTGCTTCACCATCCAAATGAAGTATCACTGTCGTCCCCGCGTCATCCCGAGTGGCCGAGTCAATACTGAACTCATCCTCTCCGGTGGACTCCCAGCGGGTCGCCTCATCACTTCCAGCCTTTCGCGAGATAACCTCAACACGGTCGGCAACAATGAACGAGGAGTAGAAGCCTACACCGAATTGCCCAATGAGCTGGCTGTCCTTTTGCTGATCGCCGCTCAGCTGTTCCATAAAGGCGGCCGTACCCGATTTTGCAATGGTGCCAAGATTCTCAATGATGTCTTCACGAGACATGCCAATGCCATTGTCACTGATGGTCAGCGTCTTAGTCTCTTCATCAACATCAACACGCACTTGGTAACCCTCACCACCCACATCAAGACTGCTGTCTTCGATGGCTTGAAATCGGCGTTTATCGATAGCGTCTGAGGCATTTGAAATCAGTTCGCGAAGGAAGATTTCTCGGTTTGAGTAAAGTGAGTGAATCATCAGCTGAAGCAACCGCTTCGCTTCTGTCTGAAAACCCATGGTTTGCTTAGAGGACATGTCGTACACCTGTATTCGTAACTTGCAGATCAAATGGGGTAAGCAAGCGAATTTTTCAAGCCCTAGACGGTAAAAAAATAGAATTTGATGGGATAAAAAAAGCCCGCTCAAGGCGGGCTTTAGATCAGAATCGACGGCAATCTACCAGCCCGTGATCTCGGCCATGGCACTGCCAATATCGGCAAGCGATCGGACCGTCTTTACGCCCGCATCTTCAAGCGCTGCAAATTTTTCGTCGGCCGTCCCTTTGCCCCCGGAAATAATGGCTCCCGCATGCCCCATGCGCTTGCCGCTGGGGGCAGTGACACCCGCAATATAGGACACCACAGGCTTGGTGACGTTGTCTTTAATAAACGCCGCGGCTTCCTCTTCGGCTGATCCACCGATCTCGCCAATCATGACGATAGACTGCGTGGCATCATCCTCTTGGAACAAACCCAAGATGTCGATGAAGTTAGAGCCCGGAATGGGGTCACCACCAATACCGACACAGGTTGACTGCCCAAAGCCTGCGTCCGTCGTTTGCTTCACCGCCTCGTAGGTCAGGGTGCCGGAGCGCGAGACAATACCGACTTTCCCGGGAAGATGAATGTGTCCTGGCATAATGCCGATTTTACTCTCTCCGGGCGTGATCACGCCTGGGCAGTTTGGACCAATAAGACGCACACCGAGCTCGTCACAGCGGACCTTTGCATCCAACATATCGAGTGTTGGAATACCCTCGGTAATACAAACAATCAACTCTACACCTGAGTTTGCGGCCTCTAAAATTGAATCCTTGCAAAATGGGGCAGGCACATAAATAACCGAGGCATTGGCGCCTGTTTGGCTGACAGCGTCAGAAACCGTGTCAAAAACCGGCAGGCCCAAGTGCGCTTGCCCGCCCTTGCCCGGGGTTACACCACCGACCATCTTTGTCCCATAGGCAATGGCTTGCTCAGAATGAAAAGTACCCTGAGAGCCGGTGAAACCCTGGCAAATCACGCGCGTATTGGAATCGATCAAAATACTCATGCAGCACCTCCTGCGGCAGCGACAACCTGTTGAGCGGCATCGGACAAACTTGTTGCGGCAATAATATTCAAACCACTCTTGGCCAGTACATCCCGACCCAGCTCAGCATTATTACCCTCTAAACGAACCACAACCGGGACCTCAACACCCACTTCATTGACGGCACCAATAACGCCTTCTGCAATGAGGTCGCAGCGGACGATTCCGCCAAAGATGTTAATCAGCACGGCTTGCACGTTCTCGTCGCTCAAAATGATCTTAAATGCCTCGGTCACACGTTCTTTCGTCGCGCCACCCCCAACGTCTAAAAAGTTTGCAGGCTGACCACCGTGAAGTTTCACGATGTCCATTGTCCCCATGGCCAGACCGGCACCATTCACCATGCAACCAATATTGCCTTCCAATGCAACATAGTTGAGTTCCCACGCAGCCGCCTTGGCTTCGCGCTCATCGTCCTGCGAAGGGTCATGCATGGTCTGCAAGTCTTTGTGGCGGTACATTGCGTTGGAGTCGACAACGACCTTCGCGTCCAAGCAGTGCAAATTACCCTCGTCTGTAATGACGAGCGGATTAACCTCGATAAGCGCTAAATCTTTCTCTTTGAAAAGCTTTGCTAAACCATTGAATATATTGACAAACTGCTTAACTTGCTGACCTTTTAGACCCAGCTTAAATGCAAGCTCACGACCTTGGTAAGGCTGTGGCCCGACCAATGGATCAATGGCAGCCTTCTGAATTTTTTCAGGCGTTTCCTCCGCGACTTTCTCAATTTCCACACCGCCCTCGGTAGACGCCATGAACACGATGCGCCGCGATGAGCGATCTATAACGGCACCGAGATACAGTTCGTCCGCGATGTCGGTACATGTCTC
>JAQXEB010000148.1 GCA_029251065.1 Luminiphilus sp. | reverse complement strand
TGTCCCTTGCTGTAAGCACTAAACGAAATGCCATGCATCTTTTCCGACAGTAACTGCTCGAGGCGTGTATCAAGATCTACCTCGCTCGAATTTCGCGTGTCATTCCCAATAAGATAGTGGTGTTTCCCGGCCCGCTTGGACATTCTGCTCCCTTTCGAGGTGGTGTGTATGTAGGGTGCGATGCTAAGCAAGGACTGGAACTTACACACCCGTAATACGATAAAACGCAACATTCACTGGTTAAGGTGGATCTCGGTACGTATCCGAACCCGAAACGGTGTTTTAGGATAGGCCTCCACATCACAAGCAGCGTCCTGGATGAGTCCGGCGGTGCTGTGCCCACAGGCCGGGTGGGGCTTTCGAGCACTTAGAGCAGTGAACAGGTCCCTCCGAGAGCGCCGATGGTGAGAACATCATGGGCGCTTCGGAAAACTTGGCATAAATAACTTAAAAGATTGAGAGATATGACTAACACAACGCTGTATTTGGGTGACAATCTTCTTAATTCTGCACCGGCCTCGGTAGAGGGCGACTACATTTGGCGAGACGGGGAATCGTTTTATCGAATCGGTAATGTTGACGCGATGGATGATTTTTTCATCAGTGTGGTGAGCGATTCAAACCACTGGATGTTCATTTCCACCCGTGGCGGCTTGTCGGCCGGTCGGACCGACTGCGACAGCGCATTATTTCCGTATTACACCGAGGACAAGATCCATGACAACTCGGCCAATACAGGAAGCAGGACGATTGTGATCGTCGAGGAGAAGGCCAAGCGCGTATTGTGGGAGCCTTTCTCGAGGGCACACGCCGGAATTTATAACGTCGCTCGAAACCTCTATAAAAACGTTTTAGGCGATAAGCTGGTCTTTGAGGAAATTAATCACGATTTGGGCCTTTCGTTTACCTACTCGTGGTCAACATCCGACCGTTTCGGTTTTGTCAAAGAGTCAAAGCTCTCTGCGGTCGGTGATAGCGCTTGTCGAGTCGATCTGCTTGACGGGATCGAAAATCTTTTGCCTTACGGTGTCCTGGCAGGGACTCAGAACGAGTTGAGCTGCCTCGTTGACGCCTATAAGAAGAACGAATTAGTCCCCGATTCCTCGTTGGCCATCTACGCGATGAGTTCAATTTTGTCTGACAAGGCCGAACCGAGTGAGGCGCTATCCGCCACCACAGTATGGTCTTACGGTACCTGTGCTGACACCTACCTTATTAGCTCAAACCAGGTAGACCGGTTTCGTCAGGGCGCCAGTATTGGGTCAGAGTCAGAGGTTGTGGGACGAAGAGGGTCATATTTTGTGCGCCAAAGGCTGACGGTGTCGCCGGGCGAGGCGCATACCTGGGGGATCGTGGCGGACGTCAATCAAGGGCCGGCTGCGGTGAGAAACACGCTCGCACTATTGCACAGTGGGCAGGATTTGGCTTCTGCCGTACTGGATGATATTCGAGTAGGTACCCGCAATCTTGAACGACTGATTAGTACTGCTGATGGTATTCAGGTCACGGGCGACACCCTCAGTGCGAATCATCACGCCTCAAACGTGCTCTTTAACATCATGCGCGGTGGTTTGTTCATTGATAATTACACGATCCAAAAAAAGGACTTGGCGACTTTTTGCAAGGCCTGGAATAACGGTGTTTACGAGGCGAATACTGATTTTTTTGCCTCACTCCCTGAGACACTGACCTATCACGATTTGGAAGTCTCGCTGGGCCAGCATGCGGACCCACAAACGGAGCGCCTCTGCCGTGAGTATTTGCCCCTCAGCTTCAGCCGACGCCACGGTGACCCCTCACGCCCTTGGAATCGCTTCGCCATAAAAGTGAAAGACGATAACGGCCAGAAGTTGCTCAACTACGAGGGTAATTGGCGAGATATTTTTCAAAATTGGGAGGCGCTGAGTTCATCGATTCCCTGTTTTGGCGCCAACATGATTACGAAGTTTGTTAATGCAACGACGGCAGACGGCTACAACCCTTACCGAATTACCCGCCAGGGCATTGATTGGGAGCGTCCTGAACCCGAGAACCCCTGGGCAAACATTGGCTATTGGGGTGATCATCAGCTGATCTACTTGTTGAAGTTGGTCGAGCAGTCGATCGCACATAATCCGGGTGCTATTAAGTCGCTGATGTTCAGAGAAATATTTGCGTATGCCCATGTTCCATACCGCATCAAGTCGTATGCCAGTATTCTGAAAGACCCCTACGACACCATTGAGTTTGATGAGGCGCTCGACCGGGTCATCGACGAGCGAGTGGACGCTGTGGGTGCTGACGGTCGATTGTTGTTTTCGCCCAAGGGTGGGGTTTATCAGGTCAATCTTGCCGAAAAAATATTGGTGACGTTACTGTCGAAAATGGCCAATTTTATTCCGGATGCTGGTATTTGGATGAACACGCAGCGGCCTGAGTGGAACGACGCGAACAATGCATTGGTGGGCACTGGGGTATCGGTTGTGACCCTTTGCTACCTGCATCGCTTCCTCAACCGTGCGGTCGCGCTGTTTGATGGGCTGGCTGAGGCTGAGGTCAAGCTGTCTAAAGAGGTCGCTGACTTTATGTCGGAGGTGGCCTCTGTGCTTGAGAGTCATTCAAGCTCTATGGGGTCTGGTCCGGTTGGAGACGAGGTCCGAAAACAGGTTATGGAAGCCCTTGGCACCGCCGCCGAACGCTATCGAGCGGGCATTTATTCACGTGGGTTTAGTGCAGAGAAAGTGTCGGTTCCACTCGAGGAAGTGACCGAGTTTTTGACTCAAGCGCGTGATGTCAGTGCGGTCAGTATCAAATCTAATCGTCGTGAAGACGGCCTTTATCACGCGTATAACCGAATTTCAGTAGCAGAGGTGGGTGTTGAAATTCGTTATCTTTACGAGATGCTGGAAGGGCAGGTCGCAGCGCTGAGTTCAGAGCTCTTAACGCCTGAGGAGTCGCTGTCTGTCCTGACGACGCTGAGAGACTCGTCGTTGTACACCGCACGCCAGCATTCGTATTTGTTATATCCCGATCGCCGGTTACCGGCGTTTATGGAACGCAATAGGATTCCTGATGGCTTTGTAAGATCGTCCTCACTCGTTGGTAAGCTGATAGCGTTGGGCGATAGGTCGCTCGTCGAGACGGATCAGGCGGGACAGACGTATTTTGCGGGACACTTCAATAACACTGCTGCCGTAGCCGATACTCTGACTCAGCTGGCAAACGCCGGATATTGTCAAGAGGTGGACTCAGAGCGCGAGGCGATTGAGTCTTTGTTCTCCGATCTCTTTGACTGCGCTAACTTCACCGGCCGGTCGGGGGGGATGTACGCTTACGAGGGGTTAGGTTCAATTTATTGGCACATGGTGTCCAAACTGCTTCTCGCCGTCATGGAGACCGTCAAGCGCGCAGAGCATTTGGGAGCTTCAGCCGATGTTATGGGGGGGCTTAAGCGCGTTTATTATGACGTCCGAGAAGGTATTGGCTTTAACAAAGCGCCCGACGTTTACGGCGCCTTCCCCACCGATCCTTACTCGCACACGCCAGGTTTTTCAGGGGCACGTCAGCCCGGTATGACGGGCCAGGTGAAAGAGGAGGTGCTGACACGTTTGCTTGAGCTTGGCGTCACGGTTGATCATGCGCAGGTGACGTTTAATCCGACGATGCTCCGTGCCTCTGAGTTCCTTCAAACCGACGAGGATTTGCACTACTTTGATCCGACGGGTGCTCCGCACATTCTGACGCTTGCGCGCGGGCAGCTGGCCTTTACTTACTGTCAGGTGCCGGTCGTCATGAGTCTCGCGAGTCAGCCTTCGATCCGCATACATTGGGCTGACGGGACTGATATGTCGCTCGAAGGCAGCACGCTGAGTGTTGAGCAATCAGACGCCTTGTTTAAGAAGACTGGCGCTATTGAGCGCCTCGATGTTTGTGTGACTGAGGTCATCGAGTGAGTTTTAAGTGCTTAGGAGAAGCCCGCTTACGCGGGCTTTTTTTTGACCTGCGGATTAGCCCGCGTTATGACGCGCGTCGAGCTCACTGCGGATCGCGCTGACGCTCTCTTCGTTGAGGTCGTAATTCCACATAGCCCAAATGCCGATCAGTGTGCCGGTGACTGGGACAAGGATGAATGCGCCCCGCAACCCATTCAATGCTTCCTCGGTTTGAACGGTGATACTCTGATCAAACCCAACAAAGCTCATGATGAGTCCGGTGAGAAGCCCGGCAAATGCGGCCCCGAATTTGACCATCCACCAGTAAATGGCACCGAAAAGTCCTTCTCGACGCTCGTGGGTATGGAGCTCGTCAAGGTCACAAATATCAGCCGTCATCGACATCATAATGGTGAAGAGGCCGCCAATCCCAAATGCAAAGAAAGGGAGGGGGAGGAACATCAATAACGGGTTGGCAGGTGAAAAGGTCCACCAGAACATGCCATAACCGAGAAGTGATACGCTTTGGCTGATTAAAAACGCCTTGTGCTTACCGACGTTTTGAGCCATCCAATTAACGATCGGAATGACCACAACAAGGGTGCATATGGCTGACCCACTCCCAAACAACGCAGGCCAATTCCCGGCAGCCACTGGATCTCCCCCGTTCATGTAGTACACAATGATGAAAAAGGCGA
>JAQXEB010000147.1 GCA_029251065.1 Luminiphilus sp. | reverse complement strand
AAGCGTATTGGCCACTGCGAGGACGACATTGGCGAGTTCGTTGCCATGCTCTGCTCACCAGAATCGCGCTACCTGAACGGACAGTCGATTGCCATCGATGGTGGTCAGGTCAATATGGGGTAGGACCACACGGTACTACGCTCATTTAATGGCGCCACCGCCGTCCACACTGAGCAGTTGGCCCGTGATGAAAGACGCGCGATCAGACGCAAAGAAGCAGACTGCTTCGGCAATTTCAGAGGGCTCCCCCAGCCGCCGCATGACGGCTGACTGTTTGAGCCCTTCGGCTATTTTGGGTTGTTCCTCAAAATATTTTTCAACGCCTGGTGTTCGAATCACGCCCGGCGAAACAGCATTGATCCGTATTCCTTTGTGCCCGTACTCGGCTGCAGCACTTTTGGTGAGCAGATTTACGCCACTCTTAGCGGCCGCATAAGCAGTATTATAAGGCTGACCGCGCAGTGAAGCGTTGGATGAGATATTAATAATACTGCCGCCCGAGGTCTGCTCCAGCATCGCCTCGATTTCATATTTCATGCAGAGGAATGTATTGGTCAGGCAGAGATCGAGCGTTTGATCAAATACAGCCTTGTCAAAGGTGTGAATAGGACCCGAGCCTCGACTGACCGCTGCGCTATTACACGCGATATCGAGTGTCCCCCACTGGTCGACAGCCGCCTTAACCATGCTCGCGACTCTAGACTCATCACTCACATCAGCAACAAACGTCTTGGCTTCGCCTCCCGCGCTCACAATATCGTTCACCGCTTGTTCTGCTGTCTCTGCATTAAAGTCAACGACGAGTACGCGCGCACCCTCGCTTGCGAGTTTCATCGCAATCGCACGTCCGATGCCCACGCCCGCACCCGTTACTAATGATGTTTTTCCTGCTAGCTCTGCCACCCTGCTTACCACCTGGTTTTTGTAATGGTCAATTTAGACTAAGTATCCACGTGCCGGCTTATTCCTTGCTCGCACGGTTCGTTCTATCTTGTGCACAGCGCTGTCCACAAGCCCAAATGGACTAGAGCCATCGGATTGATGAACCCCGGGCATCAAGGAACCCATTTTGATTACAGACTATTTCAGCCTCGAAGGAAAAAGAGCTCTTGTTACTGGTGCAGGTAAAGGCATAGGTGCTCGTATCGCAACCGCCTTTGCCGAAATGGGTGCCGATGTTGCACTTATTGCCCGGACTCAAAGCGACTTGGATGTGGTTGCCAGTGAGGTACGCACTCTAGGCAAGGAGGCACTGACCTTTGCTTGCGATGTCACTGACGAAACTGCGCTCGACGGCGTCGTCAGGGAGCTGACAAACACCTGGGGATCGCTCGACATTCTCATTAACAACGCTGGCGCACCCGGAAAGGGCTATGGATCACTGAAAAAGGTCGACAAGGCGCGTTTTGAGAACACTATCGACATCAACCTTACCTCGGCCTATACCCTGACTCATCTTGCATTACCGCTCCTCAAAGCAGCTCCACAGGGAAGCATTGTTAACGTGTCCTCTGCATTAGGCTGGATGGTCGATCGAAATTTTGCGGCCTACGGCGCAGCGAAAGCGGGTATGGATCAAATGACACGGATTCTTGCTTATGAATTGGCTCCCAGTATTCGTGTCAACGGCATCGCTCCGGGCGCCATAGAAACGCCGAGCACAAGCTTCATTACGCAAAATGAAGACATGTATAACGCGACTGTCAGGTGGATACCTCAAGCACGCTTGGGAAAGCCTGACGACATCGCACTGGCGGCGCTTTACCTCGCGTCTGCTGCATCAGGCTTTGTCAGTGGAAAGATACTCGAAGTGGATGGTGGCATGGCGGCATTACCCGGAACGGCAATCGAAGCAAACTTCGCGCGGACCATGACGGATTGAGCCGGCACTGACGAGAATAGGAGATAACAGTGGGAACTTACGTTTTAACAGGTGGCGCTACCGGTATCGGCGCAGCCATCAAGGAGAAACTTCGCGCTCAAGGACACCGTGTTGTCGTCATTGATTTAAAGGAAGGTGACTACCTCGTAGATCTGGGAGATCCCAAAGCGCGCCAGGCCGTCATTGCAAAAATTGCCGCTGACGTCCCCGTGATTGATGGGCTTATTACCTGCGCCGGCGTGGCCTCGCAGTTCCCGGATGCAGGGAAAATTTTGCAGATTAACTATTTCGGTACCACCGAGGTCATCGAAGGACTCTCGAGTAATATCATTTCGGGCGGTCGCGTCATCGCCATTAGCTCGAATTCCGCTCCTATGAGCACTCGCCCAGACCTTATCGAGGCGATGCTGGAGAGTTCGGAAGAGAAGACGGTGAAATTAGGCAGCAGCCTGCACGGTCACGAATGCTATGCCAGCAGTAAAAGCGCTGTTGCGCGCTACATGAGAAGAAAAGCGCCTGATCTCGCGCAAAGAGGCATATCGTTCAACGCGCTGGCGCCGGGGTATATTTCCACACCGATGACGCAGAGTGTAGAACGTGACCCGGAATATGG
>JAQXEB010000146.1 GCA_029251065.1 Luminiphilus sp. | reverse complement strand
CGACCAAATGCGGCAGTAGTTCGCTGTCAATGGCCTTCGCCCAATCGCCACCACTGGACTGCTTGCGCCAGGCAAGAAAGATTAACGGCAGGACTGCCGGTAACAGCCAGAGCAGTTCGGGACGAATAAAATGCAATGCCATCATCCTGCAGTAACGCCTTGAGTGCTTGTGAGGCGCGAAACGATACCGCCAGTCAGAAGCACCATTGATCCCATGAGAAGCGCACCCAGCATGGCCCAGTAACTGAGTGCTCGTCGTGGCCGAAAGGTACTGGCGTCTTGCTCGACCGGTTCAAGCTGATCGATGATGCTGTAAATCGCTTGAAGTTCTCGTGGGTCCCGAGCTCTGAAATATTCACCACCTGTGGCTTCGGCAATGGCACGAAGTAGGGCCTCATCAACCTCACCACCGCGCGCATTATTCGTTCCAAGGTTGCGACTGATGCCGATCGTATAGACTTTGACGCTTTGTTGGGCGGCGAGTGCAGCGGCCTCCATCGGATCGACACTGCTCGCCGTGTCTTGACCGTCCGTGAGTAAAATCAACACCCGCGAGGCCGCAGGGCGATCTCGGAGCCGTTTGATCGCAAGTCCGAGTGAGTCACCAATAGCGGTGTCCTCGCCTGCGAATCCCAGTTGTGCTTCACGAATGAACTGGGTGACCGTGGTCGTATCAAACGTCAGTGGTGCCTGAACATACGCTTTCGATCCAAACAGAATAAGACCGACTCGATCACCCACGCGTCGCTCGGTAAAGTCAGAGGCAATCGCCTTGACTGCCTCGACGCGCGATATCGTGCGATTTCCCACCTGCATATCGCGAATTTGCATGCTGCCTGACAGATCCAGACTCAGCATTAAATCCCTCCCCGTATTGGGCAGCTCAATGGGCTCTCCGACCCATTGGGGTCTTGCGATGGCTGTCACAACGAGTGTCCAAGCAATAAAGAGCGCGAACACGCGCGCCGAGTTGACGTTAGCGGACAGCTTGCCCTGTCCCTCGAGTCGCTGCCAGCGCGCGGTAAAGGGTGCGCGAATTGCGGCGCCAAGTGATTCCGACGCCGGAGGGAGGAGCCGCATCAACAGTGGAAGTGGCATCAGCGCGAACGCCCATGGCCAAAGAAAGTTAAGCACGAGGCACCTCGTGGTGCTGCATCCAAAGCTGCGCGTTCTGCCAATCGGTTGAGTCAGGTGTGCTCGGTTTTGGGGCGTGGGTTTGAGTCAATATTGTAAGGGCGGTGCTGTCAAATTTTGGGCAGCTGCTTCTGAGGAATTGCGGCCAGTCCGTGCCCGAGAGACCTGCGACGGTCTCCGGTGGGTAAACCTTCAGTGCGGTGGTCTTAAGTGCAGCACTCAAGGCGTATACGTCCGCATCACGCGCCTCTAACTCACGAAGCCATGTCAAACCCTCCCGTCGATAGGCGGACCTCTTGTAGCGTCTGATAAACCAGACCGCTGTGACGGTGGCCGCGAGGACAGCTGCGATCAATAAGAGCCACCAGATCGGTGCCATGGGCCAGAATCCGACTGGATCAGGGACGCGTAATGGCTGAAGTTGGGTTAGCAGCTGCTCAGGATTCATCGTTTCGGAAAAACTCGCTGTAGCAGCTCATTGGGGTTGTCTTTGGTATCCACGGTGACGACGGGCACCTGATAACGCTTGAGGTACTCACTGACCTGCTGTTGTGAGGCCGCAAAGTCCGCTTGGTAGTGTTCTCTCAAACGCGCGTTCGAGGTATCTATTTTGACTTGGCCGCTACTCGCTGACAGTGCATAACGGCCCGCGGGCGGCAACTCAGCGTCCAATGGATCGGTAATTCTAAAGCACACGACTTGTCGATGTCCGACGACATCGCGGAGCCTTTTCTCGACACCATCGTCTGAGGAGAAATCGTTAAAGTCACTGATAATCATGAGCCGTGCGCCGGGTCGCGAAAGGTTTTTAAGTTGCGCGAGCGCCGTTGGCCATATTGCGGGGCTCGGGTCTCCCGGTAAGTCATCGTTATCGGGCCCCAAAGCGGATTCGAATAGCCGTAAAAGCCTCAACACGCTGCGTTTAGAGCGTTGCGGCTTTATCTCGAATAAACCGCTGTTGGTCATGGCGATTCCGCCGACGCGCTCGCCCGCCTCAAGTCCTGCCCAGGCGAGAACAGATGCTATGTGAGAGGCGAGTACAGACTTAAAACAGTTTTTGGATCCAAACCACATGGCGGATCTGAGGTCGACCAACAAAACAATCGGTTGTTCACGATCTTCTTGAAAAAGCTTGGTGTGGGGCTCTCCAGACCGCGCGGTCACACGCCAATCAATCGTGCGCACGTCGTCACCTGCCGCGTAAAGACGCACTTCTTCGAAGTCGACACCGCGCCCTCGTTGACGCACGCGTCGACGCCCCGCCAGAAGGGCGAGTGCTTTTGACTGCGCATTAATATTAATTTGCTGGGCAATGTGGCGCCCTTCAATCAACCGCTCAGCGAGAATTCTGTGACCTTTGGGTAAGAAGTTCGTCATGATCTGTGGCCTAGGCGACGGGGACTAGATCCAGGAGTCTATCGATCACATCGTCGGCGGTTACACCGGCAATTTCTCCGTCATAACTAACCACTAAACGGTGTCTAAGGACGTCATAGGCCATAGCCTTGACGTCGTCAGGACTTACAAAGTCCCTTCCGAGTAGCCAAGCGTGCGCGCGAGCACACCGGTCCAGTCCAATCGTTGCTCGCGGTGAGGCGCCGTATTCAATCCAGCTGGCCAGTTCTTTGTCATAGGCCTCCGGTTGGCGTGTGGCCATGATGAGTTGAACGATGTACTCCTCAACGGCATCCGACATATGCAGTTTGAGTACTTCCTCTCGCGCTGCAAAAATAACAGCTTCTGAGACTTCAGGTTGATCGACAGCTTCACCCGATGAGGCCTCTCGCCGCGCTAATTTGAGAATCTCACGCTCAGCCTCAGAGTTGGGGTAGTCGACTCGCACGTGCATTAAAAAACGGTCTAATTGCGCTTCTGGAAGTGGGTAGGTGCCTTCTTGTTCAATGGGGTTCTGGGTTGCCATGACTAAAAACAAAGCGGGCAGCGGATAGGTCGTCGCCCCGACACTGACCTGGCGTTCGGCCATCGCTTCAAGCAACGCGGACTGCACTTTCGCGGGTGCGCGATTAATTTCGTCTGCCAGTACTAAGTTATGAAATATGGGTCCTGCTTGGAACTCAAATGTTCCCAGCTGCGGTCGGAAGACGTCAGTGCCCGTCACGTCACCCGGGAGGAGATCGGGGGTGAACTGAACGCGGTGAAAGTCGCCTTCAACACCCTCGGCCATCATCTTGATGGCGCGCGTTTTTGCCAGTCCTGGCGCACCCTCGACCAAAAGGTGTCCATCGGCAAGTACGGCGATCAGTAGTTTGCGAACCAGGTCGGTCTGACCAATGATTTGCTGGCTCAGCCAGTCTTCGAGACCTGTGATTGCGGTGTGATTCATGTGTCGGTTACCTAAAGCGATTTCACCCCATTACATGGGGCTCTGTTGAGACAAACTCAAGCCTTCTTAGTTTCACTCAATACCCAATTTTGGTGATTATCGGGTAAATTCGGCGGTCGCGTCGACAAACATCGTGTCTTACGAAAATTAAGCAAGAAAAATGCGCCGATTATGGCCCGAAGGAGTCGGCCATTGCCTGACCACTCGTGTGTCGTTGCTGCATGACTTTGTGTCCCGCTGCGCTAAAGCGGGAGTGGCGTCCAGTCGGTTCCGAGGTACCGGTTCTTCTTCTTTGGCTTTAGTTTTGTGAGATCAGCAATGACGAATCCGTCGACACAGTCGTTAAAATCGGGATCAATGTTAAACGCGGTGAAGGTCACGCCTTCCGGACGTGTGGCACCAGCGTAATGCTTGTACAGCACCGGCACAGGGTCACCGTCGATAGCGAGTGCGTCACGCAAGGTCTTAAAATCTTCCTCCGCGTCTCGGCCTGCGAACTCAGATGCGAGGGCAGTGCGGGCTTTATCCGCAATGAGTAATGGGGTCTTCGGCGTAACACCCACGTCAATGTGATTAAAATGTGTGCCGTAGTAATAGGCAATGCGCTCAATCGAGGCTTGTTTATAAAACCTAGATATTGACGCAGAGCCGAACAGGTAGCGTATTCGAGGTCTTTGCTTTACGAAAGCGCCAATACCAGACCACAGATAGTCGAGTGCATGTCGGCTTTGATACTTGGGCTGCACAAAACTTCTTCCCAGTTCCAAACCGTGTCGGAAAAAGCGATCCATCTGCGTATCGAATTCAAAGAGAGAACTGGTGTACAGGCCATTGATGCCGCGTTTGTCGATAAGTTCAGACGCGTCTCCAAGGCGATAGGCACCGACAATCTCGCGTTCTGTGTCGTCCCAGAGGAGGAGTTGGTAATAGTCTTGATCAAACTGGTCAATGTCGCGCGCGAGCCCCGATCCCTCACCGGCTAAGCGAAATGTAATCTCTCGTAGTACGCCGATCTCCCGCATGATGCACGGCGATTGCGCCATGGTCGTGAGGTAAATCTGTTTCCCGTCAGGCGTTGAGCCTAAGTGATCGCAGTGCGCAAGCTCTTCGATCAAGACCGACCGTAACTCCGGTTGAGCCACACTGTCGACCGACTCGAATACCGGTTTGGTCGGGCTCGCGAGCTGATAAACGTGGGTTTTAAACATCGCCGCCAGCGTGGTGGTAGGAAGCCCATCGGCTGAGTAAGTGTTGTAGGAAATGGGACGACCGATGTGCACATCGACGGTCTTGTGTTGTTGTTTAAACATTTCACGGATCAGCCATGCGGTTGATAAGGGCTTGAGCAACGCACTTAGACCGTAAAAAAAAGCCGAGTTACTACCGGCCACAAAAACCGGAAGGATGGGTGCTTTTGTCACGGAAGCCAGTTTGACAAAACCGTTATTCCAGACCCCATCACGAACCCCTTTGAGTCCGAGTCGCGACACTTCGCCCGCGGGGAAAATAATCAATACACCGTCACTTTCAAGGTGTTTCCTAATGGCCAGGAGGTCGCGCCGCGCCGTAGAGCCACCCATGTTGTTGACCGGGAGAAGGACGGATCGCAAGGGCTTGAGCTGCATCAGCATGCCGTTGGCCACCACGCGCACATCGGTACGAACCTGACGCACCAGATCGAGTAACGCAATACCATCGAGTGACCCGATCGGGTGGTTCGACGCGATAACAAGCCGCCCTGTTGCAGGGATTCGAGCCTTCTGAGATTCGGGCAGACGAAGTCTGAAGTCAAAAAATGTGAGTACTGCCGCGACGAAGTCAAAGCCTTCAAGACCCGAATATTTCTGTTCGAACTGCTTAAATCGTTTTTGCAGAAATACGATGTTCAGCAGACGGGCAATAGCGTCAGCAGTGCGCTGCCGGTGCCTCACGAACTCTGGATAATAGTCTTCTAAAACGTGCCGGAAATCCAACATCTGCATTGCCTAGGGTTAACAGCGGGGTATCTCGTTGACGTTCCAGAGCATAGCGGAGGAGGGCGAAGTTGGCGATGACCGATCGTGTCACGTGCAAGGACTGCGGGACAGATTGCACTCGGTTTTTTATGAATTTTTTATGTCACTTATCGCGTAAGAGCCGCATGAAACGGACGTCATAGCCTGCGCTATTGGTTTTCAGTCACGCATTTTTATGCAGATCACAAATTTGCAATATGTTGGAAAGAGTTCTGTCATTTTTAGGCTCTAGAGTTCGCCTCAGTTTGCTCGGCAGCCGTTAAGACTGTCTTCAACGTCAATGAGGCCATAATGAAAATTGCTTGCACCGTGCGTTCCGTTTTTATATCCGTCGGCTTTTTAGTTTTTAGCAGCTTAGTTTCGGCAAGCGACGAGCTGATTGTTTACGTTTTTGATAATGGCGTCCCGGTAGTAAACGCGAGCGTAGCGCTAGACGGCGAAACCTTCGGCACAACAGGCTCAGATGGCTCTATCCATGGGGTGCTGGATGCGGGCGCGCACGTTGTGCTTGCAAAGGGCCTAGACGGTGACGTTGGGGTATCACGTTTTGCATCAAACGCAGGCCAGTTGGCGGACGTCATTATTGACCTGGGTGTGGGTGCCAGTCGCGTGGATCTGCACAGCGTTACTGAGTCTGTGAGTGAGCGACTAGGCGCTCAGAGTGGAACGATTGCAGTGCGGGTGTTGAGGGGCGGATCGCCTGAGTCAGGCGTGATCGTTAATTTCTCAGGCAATGGGATCGGTACAACGGATGCCAATGGCATCATCGAAAAAGAGCTGCCGCGTGGCAGCTACAGGGTCTCGGCCGAAGGGGTACAGAGATCTGTGCGATCCGTAGGCGGAATCGTGCGATCGGTGACTCTTAAATTGAAAAGTCAGCAGATCGAAGTCGAGATGCCAACTTTGGAGTTAGAAGAAGTTTTCGTCATGGGAACCTTTGACCCATCAGGCTTCGAGCTCAGTGAGCGCGATACAGCCGGTGTTGTCGATACCATTGGTGTTGAGCTGCTCTCCCGTTATTCAGATTCTGACGTGGCTTCCTCGGTTATTCGAGTCCCGGGCATCTCAGTCCAAGACAGTAAGTACATATTTATCAGAGGCTTGGGCGGAAGATACGTTGCTGCCACGCTAAACAACTCTACGATGC
Source organism: Luminiphilus sp. (assembly GCA_029251065.1). GTDB lineage: Bacteria > Pseudomonadota > Gammaproteobacteria > Pseudomonadales > Halieaceae > Luminiphilus. Next base: position 5,790 of record JAQXEB010000146.1, on the reverse strand, counting down.
CTTCGACAAATCCGTCGAAGAGAACCGTTCCCTTAGATCTATTCCCTTCGAGTTTTGTGAATCAACTCGATATCAAGAAAACATTCCTTCCCTACATGCCCGGCGAATCCACAGGCGGAAACCTTGTGATCAATACAAAGACCTTTCCAGATGAGCCTGTACGGGGCTTGTCATTTGGGGCGGGGTTCTTGGGCGGTATGACCACAGAACAAGTTGCGACAGATCCACTGAGTGGCAACTTTGATGGCATCGGTTGGGATGATGGCGCGCGCGAGCGTGACGTGGGTGTATTCGGCATCTCACAAGCGCTTGCGATGGGTACTGTAAGCGACGTTGACGGGAACAGTTACGAGATCAATGCGGCAATCGAGGGTGAGCTCAGAAGAGCGGGCGCCACTCTCATAAAAGACGGCTTTGATGTCGACACCGCGAACGCACAACCGAATACCAGCGTCGGTCTCGAGTATGGTGATTTGTATTATATCGGCGACGCAGAAATTGGATTTTACGCGGCGGCAAACTACTCCAATGAGTGGAGTCAGCGAGGCAAGGGGCGGCGTTACAGCTACACGCCAACGGGCGAACGCCAGGACGACCTGCGGTACGAGCAGGCGTCAAATGACATCGAAATAAGCGGACTGCTCTCTTTAGGGCTCAATATCGGTGACAGTACATACGAGTGGAATACCCTGTTATCGCGCGACACAAGCGCTCAGGTGGAACGCTCAGCCGGACAGGGCGGAGACGAATTTGAAGCCTTATATCTTCAGAGTATCCAATGGGTAGAGCGGACATTTGCCTCAACACAGATTGCCGCGTCTCATTTTTTAAATACTGATGGCAGTATTTTTGCCGAATGGCAGGTCACCGCGAGTGGCGCCTACCGCTACGCGCCTGATCGCCGTGATTTCGTCATGGCCTCATCTCGGGATTCTGTTAACGCGACTGACATCGATGCATTCCGCAGTGAATTCAATTTCGGCGCGACGAACGACCAACAAGATGTTGAGTTGAGAAATTTCTTCATAGAGCCGGGTTCGATCGTCCGTCGTTACGACGATCTGCTTGATACCAACGTCGACGTGTCATTTGACATAACCATTGACGCCATGGACGACGGTTATCATTTTTCAAACTTCCGCGCGGGCGCCTCCGCAATCGTTCGCGACAGGGACTCTGACAGCGAAAGTTACGGGTTCAATATCAATCAAGCCCGATCCGAGTTGCTTTTCACTGACAATTTGCTCGTATCGGACGTGATATACGTCTGTGGTGAGGAGCCCGGCACAGTCGACTGGCCCCCAACGGCATCCCCAGACGGCAGCGTCGAACCTCCTGAAGGCGGCATCACAAATAGCCGAAATACGGGCTTTGTATTTCAGGACAAGACACTTGCATCTGACAGTTACGAAGCGGAGCTAAATTACAACAGCGCCTACCTCATGTACGACCACGCCTTTGGTTCTGATTGGCAAGTGGTGGTCGGCGGTCGCTATGAAGAATACGAGCAGATTACCGATACCTTTTCACTGTCTGGCGCGCAGCTCCCCGTTCAATCAGTCATTCAAGAAGAAAGCTTTCTTCCGAGCTTGAGCGTGAACTGGTTTTACGTTGACAGTCAGCAACTCCGTTTTGCCTTGACGCAGACGGTGGCTCGACCTGACTTTAAGGAAGCCGCTAATGCGACGTTCTACGATAACGAATTTAACTTCCGCGTATTGGGAAATCCGTTTTTAGAGGTGTCGACCATTACTAATGCGGACATTCGTTGGGAGTGGTACGGCGATAACGATCAAGACAATCTCTCTGTGGCTTTTTTCTACAAAGACATGGACAAGCCCATTGAGAGAGTTGTTCAGCTGGCCTCCGGCACTGCCGGTAACTCAAGAACATTCCGCAATGCGGAAAGTGGGGAACTCGCTGGCATTGAGCTAGAGGGCAAGAAAGAATTTGTTCTTGATGAGGGTTTTTCGAAAACCCTATTTACCAGTTTCAACATTTCCTTAATTGAGTCGGAGGTGTCGCTCTCATCGGGGAAGGTTCGTGCGCTCCAAGGTCAGCCGGAGTACACGGCAAACTTAATCATCGGGTACGACGATGTCGCCTCAGGCCAAGAGCTCACATTCTTGTTGAACCAAAGTGGCAAATCTATCGCGGATGTGGGCTTGTTTGGCGCGCCGGACATTATTTTTGAGCCGCGTCTTGAGGCCAATATCGTTTACAAAATCGACATCTCTGATGCGATGACGTTCAAGGCCAAGATCGATAATTTACTCAACGCGGAGGTGGAGTACACCCAGGGTGGACAGCCATATCAGCTCTATGAAAAGGGTACGAAGTTCTCAGTTTCTTTTAACTGGGATTTTTAAAGTGAAACACGAGCGAACCAGCAGAATTAATTTACCACTAGGGAGAAAATGTCGATGAACAAACAGCTAGTAATGACTCTCTTAGCTTCGGGGGCCCTGGTTGGCCTCAGCGGTTGCAGTGAGGGTGACGAGGCGACAATTATTATTGACGCGCCGACAAACATTGGAAATACGTCGAATAGCCCAGCACCAGCACCAGCCCCCGAGCCAGAGCCAGACGCTGAGTGCCCCGACGGTACGACTGAGGATGCGGGTGGGATGTGCGTTCTTCCGAGTGCGATATCCGCGGACCTGACACTGGATGCCAGCTTTGACTACCTAATGGAAGGTCGTGTCACCGTCGGTAACGGCAACGGAAACATTCTCGCAGATGGAACTCTCGAAGGCGGTGCTGCTGTTCAGAATGCGACATTGACGATTCCTGCTGGAACCAAGATCTACGGTAAGACCGGTACCTTTGCCAATCTGCTCGTTACGCGTGGATCTAAAGTTATGGCAATGGGTACAGCGGAAGCGCCCATTATCATGTCGTCCGATGATGCGGGTTACGAAGGCGCTGGCGAATGGGGCGGCCTGATTATTCACGGTTATGGGCTTCACAACACCTGCGCGGGTGCTGACGTCTGTAACGTCGACTCAGAAGGTGAGTCGGGTAAAGCCGGTGGTTTCGTTCGTGACGACAACAGTGGGGTTTTGCAATACGTCGTGGTTGCCGAGGGTGGATACGAATTCGCACCGGATAACGAGATCAACGGTATCTCTCTCGTGGCTGTTGGCTCGGGTACGACGATGGAGTACATCCAGGTAGAGGGTAACTCCGACGATGGTGTCGAGTTCTACGGGGGTGACGTGAATCTCAAGTACGGTGTGTTCACTAACAACCTAGACGACTCGGTTGACTGGGACGAAGGCTATCAAGGTAACCTCCAGCACATCATCGTAAAGCAGTCGAACGCAGGCGGTGGCGAAGCCTTTGAAATGGATACACAAGGCGCTGCGGAACCGCTGTCCAAGCCGACAGTGGCGAACCTCACTGTTGTGGCGAGCAAGAAAGCGGATGACGCATCCTATGTCATGCGGTTCAAAAAGGGCTCAGGCGGCTTTTTCCACAACGTTGCGGTGACGACTGCCGAAGACAGTCTAACCACGTTTGATACGTGTGCGGCCATCGAGGGGGGCGATTCCGAGGCGCTTGTTGGATCGGCACTGGTGCTCAACAACTGGTTGTATGACTGCGCTAACGCCTCGGGTGATAACGGTTCACTGGCGAGCGTAGGTGGCCTGTCGGGTACTGCAGGGAACCCTGACCTTGACAACAATTTCGCAGCACAAGCCGCAGCAGCGGTCACCGACGAGGCATTGGATTGGGCCGCGATTAACGCCGCGTATCCAGACTCTGTTGCGGATGAGGACTTCCTCGACGCTACTCGTTACATTGGTGCGGTTAATCCCTTGTCATCGACCCTTCCTTGGTGGGCCGGCTGGACAATCGAAGGCTCACTGGGTTCTGCGCCTTCAGCTCCCGAGGCGACGTGCCCCACTGGTGCACCCGCCAACTCTGCTGGCGTCTGTGTTTTACCGGCAACCATTGGTGCTGACATGACGCTAAACGGGGGCGTCGACTATCTTATGGAAGGTCGCGTGACCGTCGGCAACGGCAACGGGAACATTCGTGCCGATGGTAAGTTGGAGAGCGGCTCTGACGTTCAAACTGTCACATTGACGATTGAACCGGGTGTAAAGGTCTATGGAAAGACAGGAACGTTTGCCAATCTGGTGATTACCCGGGGTTCAAAGATCATGGCAGAAGGTACGGCGACTGCGCCGATCATCTTCTCTTCGGATGATGAAGGTTACGAGGGTGCTGGTGAATGGGGCGGTTTAATCATTCACGGTTACGGTCTTCACAACACCTGTACCGGTGCTGACGTCTGTAACGTCGATTCGGAAGGCGAATCAGGCAAGGCTGGTGGATTTGTTCGCGATGACAGCAGTGGTGTTCTTAAGTACGTCGTTGTAGCAGAGGGCGGTTATGAGTTTGCACCTGATAATGAGATCAACGGTATCTCGCTCGTCGGCGTCGGATCTGGTACTTCCATGGAATACATCCAGGTTGAGGGTAACTCGGACGATGGCATTGAGTTTTACGGCGGTGACGTCAACGTCAAATACGGTGTGTTCACAAACAACTTAGATGACTCTATCGACTGGGACGAGGGCTATCAAGGCAACTTACAGTACATCATCGTTAAGCAGTCAAATGCAGGCGGTGGTGAGGCCTTTGAGATGGACACGCAGGGTGCTGCGGAGCCCTTGTCTAAGCCAACTGTTGCCAATCTGACAATTGTCGCGAGTAAGAAAGCGGACGACGCTGCATACGTCATGCGGTTCAAGAAAGGCTCAGCGGGCTTCTTCCACAATGTTGTTGTGACCGTGGCGAGTGATAGTGCTACAACCTTTACACATTGTGCCTCGATCGAGGGCGGCGATTCGCAAGGCGAAGTCGGTAATGCGCTTTACTTGAACAACTGGGTTTACGATTGTGCCAACGCGAGCGATGCGCAAGGCTTACTCGTTCAGACCGATTTTGACGCTTCTGCAGGAATCATTAATGCGGTTGCAGCTGAGGGTAATCTTGGGCAGTTCTACGAGTCTCTCTCGGCTGAGGCGTCGGGTCTTGATACATTGGATTGGACTGCAATTAACGGGTCTCTTCCAGAGTCAGTGGCTGACGTGGAATACCTTGATTCGACTGACTTTGCCGGCGCAGTCAACCCCGATCAGTCAGATCTTTGGTGGGCAGGCTGGACCATTCCGGGTTCGTTATAGACCCACACTCAATGCGGAATACTCAGGGCAGCCCTCGGGCTGTCCTTTTTTTGTCCTGGTTTCTGTGGACACGAGCGTTAAACGGTGATCCACCCCTGTAACGGGGTCGTAATTATCGCACCTGCTTAGGTTCCAAACCATCTTCCCCCAGATGGTTTTATGATTCCCCGGCCATTTTGGCCGGGGTTTTTTTTGCCTATCGTCTGGAGATGCGTATGCGATTGACCCGAGTCTTATTCTTAACGGTGCTCTTGACCGCCTGTGCGGGTGTTTCCGTGGAAGAGTATCAAAAGCGCACGCCTGCTTTTGAGCCGGAGACGTTTTTTCGAGGCGCTCTTACGGCACACGGTGTCGTCAAAAATTACGCCGGTTTTGCCAGTCGCTCGTTCGTCGCTGAGATTACCGCCTGTTGGAGTGAGGGCGTAGGAACGCTGGACGAGCAATTCGTGTTTGACGACGGAGAGTTACAAACACGTATTTGGACGTTGAGCGAAAATAGCGATGGATCCTACTCAGCGACCGCGGGCGATGTTCGTGGTGTAGGGACCGCTCAAGTGGCCGGTAACGCGATGTTTTTAGACTACGTGCTCAC